>JBEANV010000056.1:0-2854 GCA_041165285.1 Pseudomonadota bacterium
CACCGCTCGGGCGAGACCGAAGACTCGACGATCGCCGACATCGCCGTCGGCCTGAACGCCGGTCAGATCAAGACCGGCTCGATGAGCCGCTCGGACCGCATCGCCAAGTACAACCAGCTCCTGCGCATCGAAGAGGACCTGGGCGAGATCGCCGTGTACCCGGGCCGCGCCGCGTTCTACAACCTGCGCTGATCCGACAGGCTGGGCCATGACGACCTCGCGCGTCATCACCACGCTGCTGCTGGCCCTGCTCGGGCTGGTGCATGCCGCACTCTGGTTCGGCAGCAGCGGTACACCGCGTGTGCGGGAACTCTCGGCGCTGGTCGCCGAGCAGCAGGCCCGCAACGCCGAGGCGCGTGTGCGCAACGACCAGTTGCAGGCCGAGCTGAAAGACCTGAAAGAAGGTCTGGAAATCATCGAGGAAAGTGCCCGGTTCGAGCTGGGCATGGTCAAGCCGGACGAGATCCTCGTGCAGTACCCGCAGGCTCCCCGGGCCAACTGAGCCGGATCCGCCCCTGACAGGGCGGGATTCGGCGGATGTCCACGGCCAGCGCCACGTGCCATCATCGTGCGTTTGTTACACGCATCACGCGCGAAAGCCCCCCGATGGACGCCATCACCACCGCCCTGCAACCGATCCTCATCCCCGCATTCACGCTGTGGGAGGCCCCCTTCACCTGGCTGGAGCTGATCGCCTTCGTGCTATCCATCGCGATGGTGTTCGCCAACATGCGTGTCATGCCCGTCGCCTGGCCGCTGGCGATCGTGGCCTCGCTGCTCTACTTCGGGCTGTTCTGGACCGGCAAGCTCTACGGCGACGCCTCGCTGCAGATCTTCTTCGCCGTGGTCGGGGCGTGGGGCTGGTGGCAATGGCTGCGTGGCAGCGACCACGGCGCACCGCTGGTCGTGCGCCACCTGCGCACCTCCCAGCGGCTGCCGCTCCTCGGCGCCGGACTCGTGCTGTGGCCGGCGATCGGCTGGTTCCTGGACACCTACACCGACACCGACGTGCCCTACTGGGACGCATTCCCGACCGCCTTCAGCCTGATCGGCCAGTGGCTGCTGGGCCGCAAGTACGTCGAGAACTGGCCGACCTGGATCGTGGTCAACGTCGTCAGCGTGGCGCTGTTCGCCTACAAGGGCTACTACCTGACGGTGCTGCTGTACGCGGTCTTCATCGTGCTGTCCGTGGCGGGCTGGAAGGCGTGGCGCCAGCAGGTGAGCCAGCCCTGATGGTGGCGCGTGTCGTCGCGCTGGTCGGTGCGGAGAGCACGGGCAAATCCACCCTCGCCCGCGAGCTGGCCGACGCGCTCCGCGCCGACGGGCTGGTCGTGGCGGAGATCGACGAATACCTGCGCACCTTCTGCGACGAACATGGCCGCACGCCCAGGCAGGACGAGCAGAGCGCCATCGCCGCCGAGCAGACCCGCCGCATCGCCGCGGCGCGGGATGCGCGGCTGCTGCCGGTGGACGTGGTCGTGGCGGACACGACGGCGCTGCTGACCGCGGTCTACAGCGAGCTGGTGTTCGGTGACACCACGCTGTATGCGTCCGCGCTGGCCGACCACCGGCAGGCAGATCTGACGCTGCTGATGGCGCTCGACCTGCCGTGGGTCGCGGACGGCCTGCAGCGCGACGGGCCGCAGGTGCAGCAGCCGGTGGACATGCTGCTGCGCGGCGCGCTGCTGGGCGCGGGCATCGGCTTCTCGGTGGTCGGTGGCCAGGGGCCGCAGCGGCTGGACCACGCGCGCGCTGCCTGGGCAGCGTCCCAGCGCCGGGTACCCGAAAGATCCCGCAACGCGGGCGGCTGGCACCACCACTGTGGTCGCTGCAGCGACCCGTTCTGCGAACAGCATCTTTTTTCACGCTGACCGGACAGGCTCGGACACCTCCCGGAAACTCCCCGCCGGAGCCCGTGGCAGCATCGCCGACGTGACTGCGCGACCCCCTTCCCCTGCCGCCTCGGGCCACCTCGCCCACCTGCCCTCGCTCGACGGCCTGCGCGGCATCGCCATCCTGCTGGTGCTGCTGCACAACTTCGACGTGCTCGACCTGGGCGGCGCCCGCGCACTCGGGTCGGTGCTGGTCAAGGAGTTCTTCTACGTCGGCTGGATCGGCGTGCAGCTGTTCTTCGTGCTCAGCGGCTACCTGATCACGCGCGGCCTGCTGCAGACGCAGGGCCAGCCCGACTACTTCCAGCGTTTCTTCATCAAGCGGGTGCTGCGGATATTTCCGCTGTATTACCTGGCGCTGCTGGTGTTCCTGCTGCTGCTGCCCGCCACCGGACTGGTGGAGCAAAGGTCCATGCAGTACAGCAGCCTGTGGTTGTGGACCTACCTGTCGAACTGGACCACGCCCTACGAGCCGACCGGTGGCCCGCTGCCGCACTTCTGGTCGCTCGCCGTGGAGGAACAGTTCTACCTCGTCTGGCCGCTGCTGCTGTGGAAACTGCGGCTGCGGTGGATCTGGTGGCTGTGTCTGGGGGTGACGGCGCTGAGTCCGCTGCTGCGGCTGGGCATGGTGCAACAGGGCTTCCCGGCGGAGGCACTCTACGAGTTCACCTTCAGCCGCATGGATGCGCTGACGGCCGGTGCTGCGCTGGCCACGTGGGACCAGGGCCGTGCGCTGCATGGCGCCACGCGCTGGCGGGCCTGGCATCTGCAGGCGCTCGGCCTGCTGCTGCTCATGGCTGCGGCCGTGGCCTCACACGGCTTCCGGCGCATCGGCACCGTGCCGCAGGTCGTCGGCTACAGCCTGCTGGCGCTGGGCTTCGCGGCGGTCACCGGCTGGGCACTGCTGACCGACCAGGCGCGCAGCCGCGGCGCGAGCGTGAGCCGCTGGAGCGCGGTGCTGC
>JBEANV010000057.1:0-2741 GCA_041165285.1 Pseudomonadota bacterium
CGGCCCGCCTGCTCCAGCACCTCGCGGGCGGTGTCGGCGTCGAGGTCGGCGAAGTCGGGTTGCTGCTGCCACGAGGCGGGCGCGTCCAGCACCTGCTCGATGACGAACTGCATGCGCTGCAGGGGCGGGGTCCAGGTGCTCATTTCTTCTGCGCGCCCAGGTAGGTCTCGATCACGCGGGCATCACCGGCGAGCTGGCGGGCCGGCCCTTCCAGCGCGATGGCGCCGGTTTCCAGCACATAGCCGTAGTCGGCGACTTCGAGGGCGGCGCGGGCGTTCTGCTCGATCAGCAGGATGCTCACGCCCGTCTCGCGCAGCTTGGTGATGGTGCGGAAGATGTCGCGCACGATCAGCGGCGCCAGTCCCAGACTCGGCTCGTCCAGCATCAGCACCTTCGGCTGGCTCATCAGCGCCCGCCCGACGGCCAGCATCTGCCGCTCGCCGCCGGACATCGTGCCGGCGTGCTGGTCGCGGCGCTCCTTCAGGCGCGGGAACAGCGTGTAGACGACATCGAGCTGGTCGCGCCACTGGCCGTTGCCGCCGCGCATCTGGCGCCAGCCGCCGAGCACGAGGTTGTCCTCGACCGTCATGGTCGAGAACAGCTCGCGCTTCTCCGGCACCAGCGCGAGGCCGGCCATCACGCGGTCTTCGAGCGTGACGTTGGCGAGATCCTGGCCGTCGAAGAGCACCTTGCCCGTCGAGGGCAGCACGCCCATCAGCGCGTTCAGCGTGGTGGACTTGCCGGCGCCGTTCGGGCCGATCACGGTGACGACACTGCCGCGGGGCAGCGTCAGGTTCAGGCCCGAGAGCACCTCGGCCTTGCCGTAACCGGCGTGCAGCCCGGTGACGGACAGCAGGGGAGGGGTGGCGTTGGCCATCGTGGAGGTCGTTGTCATGGTGTCAGTGCTCCGTGCCGAGGTAGGCGGCGCGCACGACCGGGCTGGCCTGCACTTCGGCGGGGGTGCCCTCGATCAGCTTGGTGCCGAACTCCATCACCACGATGCGGTCGGTCAGGTTCATCACGAAGTCCATGTCGTGCTCGACCAGCAGCAGGCTCATCCCTTCGGCCTTCAACTGGCGCAGCACGTCGGCCAGCGCCTGCTTCTCCTTGTGGCGCAGGCCGGCGGCGGGTTCGTCCAGCAGCAGCAGCGCCGGATCGGTACACAGGGCGCGGGCGATTTCCATCATCCGTGCCGGGCCGAGGGCGAGGTTGCCGGCGAGTTCGTGCATCTGCGCCTGCATGCCGATGCGCGTCAGTTGCCGCTCGGCTTCGCGGAAGAGCTGGCGCTCCTCGGCGCGGTCGAGCCGCAGCATCGCCTTGACCGTGCCCGACGAGCTGCGCAGGTAGCCGCCGAGGGCCACGTTCTCCAGCACCGTCATGTCCGGCAGCATCTTGACGTGCTGGAAGGTGCGCGACAGGCCGCGCTCGGCGATCTCGCGGGACGACAGCCCCGAGACATCCTGCCCGCGGAACTGCACCCGCCCCGAAGTCTTGCCCAGCACGCCCGAGACGAGGTTGAACGTCGTGGACTTGCCCGCACCGTTCGGCCCGATCAGCCCGACGATGTCGCCGGTGCGGATCTGGAAGCTCACGTCGTTCACCGCCACCAGCCCGCCGAACTGCTTGCGCACCTTGTCCACGTCGAGCAGCAGCTCGCCCGCGGCCGGCTTGCTGCGCTCGGGCAGCGGCGCGGCGTCCGCCCAGTCGCGCACCCGCTGGCGCGAGGGCAGGAAGCGGTCGAACAGCTTCTCCAGGTGCGGCCAGAGTCCTTCCGGCGCGTACTTGAGCACGACCACCAGCACCACGCCGAAGACGATGCTTTCGTAGTTGCCGCTGGAGCCGATCAGGCGCGGCAGCCACTCCTGCAACTGCTCCTCGATGACCTTGACCAGCGCCGCGCCGGTGAAGGCGCCCCAGACATTGCCCACGCCGCCGAGCACGGCCATGAACAGGTACTCGATGCCCTTGCCGAGCGCGAACGGCGACGGGTTCACCGTGCGCTGGAAGTGCGCGAACAGCCAGCCCGAGACCGACGCCAGCATCGCCGCCAGCACGAAGGCCAGCACCTTGTAGCGGTAGGTCGAGATGCCCATGGCCTCGGCCATCGTCACGCCGCCCTTGAGCGCGCGGATGGCACGACCCGTGCGCGAGTCCAGCAGGTGAACCACGCCGACCGCCGCCAGCAGCGCGACGATCCAGATCACGTAGAAGTAGCTGCGCCCTGACGCCAGGCTCATCCCGAAGATCGTCATGGCCGGCACGCCCAGGATGCCGTCGTACTTGCCCAGCCACTCCATGTTGGACATGGTGTAGTAGAGCGACAGCGCCCAGGCGATGGTCGCCAGCGGCAGGTAGTGACCGGACATCTTCAGCGTCACGGCGGCCAGGACGAGCGCCACGACCACCGTGATGGCCAGACCGATGAACACGGTCAGCCACGGTGACATGCCGTGGTTGACCGACAGATAGGCTGCCGTGTAGGCGCCGACGCCGACAAACGCCGCCTGCCCGAAGGAGGTCAGGCCGGCCACCCCGGTGAGCAGCACGAGGCCGAGCGAGACGATGGCGTACAGGCCGATGTAGTTGAGCTGGGTGATCCAGAACTCGGGCACCGGCAGCACTGGCAACAGGGCCAGCAGCGCGGCGAAGAACAGGAACCAGCGAGTGCGTGCCGCCACGGGTCAATCCTCCTCAGTATGCGGGTCACGCAGCGAACGCCACAGGAGCACCGGCAGGATGGA
>JBEANV010000058.1:0-2617 GCA_041165285.1 Pseudomonadota bacterium
GGCACCAGCTGGTTGACGTCGGTCTGGCCGTTGATGATGCGCTTGTCGGCCGCATTGACGCGACGATCCGACGAGCCTGCGGTGGCTGGAGACAACACCGGCGACGGTGTAGCGGCAGCGGGCAAGACAGCGGAGGGAGAGGATGTCAACGGCGACGACAAGGCAACGTCATCCATGACGGTGCGCAGCATCGGATTGGCAGCAGGGGGTTGCGTAGAACGCGGGGTGTCTTCCCAGACGAGCATGTCTGTCTTCCTAACGTGGCGAATTATCTGAACGTTGTGTCAAAACACCAAGCACTTCTTGACTTCGGGTCATCACAGATGTCGTCCATGTGCACCGAGTGTGATGCCATTCATGACTTGCGTGTAGCGAAGATGCTGAAGCAGCGCCAAAGTGAATTGACAACCTGCCGCCAAAGCCCACAAGAGCCAGGTCTTAATACCCTGTCGAAAAGCGATTCTGGCGGTTGGCGGACGTCCATCGGATCGTCCGCCGTGAAGGACTTATTGGCAAGCCTCGCAATCCGGATTGTCGATCGAGCAGAACTTGATGTCGGTCGCCGGAACTGCGGCGTCAAGCGCCGCCATCTGTGCCTGCGCCTTGGCCGCAGCGGCATCGAGCGATGCGGCTTGCGCTGCGCTGCCGAAGGCGGCTGCACCACCTTGACCGGACGACACCGCGTTCAACTGGCCCGAGCTCTTCACGGTCGATTTCTCGGCGTGGGTCGCGCCCATCGTGCGCAGGTAGTACGTGGTCTTCAGACCGCGCAACCAGGCCAGCTTGTAGGTCTCGTCGAGCTTCTTGCCCGAAGCGCCGGCCATGTAGATGTTCAGGCTCTGTGCTTGGTCGATCCACTTCTGGCGACGCGAGCCGGCTTCGACCAGCCAGCGCGGCTCGACCTCGAAGGCGGTGGCGTACAGGCGCTTCAAGTCCTCGGGCACGCGGTCGATGCGGCGCAGCGAGCCGTCGAAGTGCTTGAGGTCCATCACCATGATGTCGTCCCACAGGCCGATCTTCTTCAGATCCCGCACGAGGTACTCGTTGACGATGGTGAACTCGCCCGACAGGTTCGACTTGACCGAGAGGTTGCCGAAGCTCGGCTCGATCGAGGCGTCCACGCCAATGATGTTGGAGATCGTCGCCGTCGGGGCGATGGCCACGCAGTTCGAGTTACGCATGCCGACGTCGCCGATGCGGGTGCGCAGCGCGTCCCAGTCCAGCGTGGACGACGTGTCGACCTCGACATAACCGCCACGCTGCTCGGCCAGCAGCTTGAGCGAGTCGAGAGGAAGGATGCCGCGGTCCCACAGCGAGCCGGCGTAGCTCTGGTAGCGGCCACGCTCGGCGGCCAGGTCGGTCGAGGCCCAGTAGGCGTGGTAGCAGATCGCTTCCATCGAACGGTCGGCGAACTCGACTGCTTCCTGCGAGGCGTAGGGCACGCGCAGCTGGTACAGCGCGTCCTGGAAACCCATCAGGCCCAGGCCGACCGGGCGGTGGCGCAGGTTCGAGTCACGCGCCTTCTTGACCGCGTAGTAGTTGATGTCGATGACGTTGTCGAGCATGCGCATCGCCGTCGAAATCGTCTTCTTCAGCTTGGCGGTGTCGAGCACGCGGGTGCCGTCCGGGCCGTCGGTCAGGTGCTGGGCCAGGTTGACGGAGCCGAGGTTGCAGACGGCGATCTCGCTGGCGTTGGTGTTCAGCGTGATCTCGGTGCAGAGGTTCGAGGAATGCACCACGCCGACGTGCTGCTGCGGTGAGCGCACATTGCAGGCGTCCTTGAACGTGATCCACGGGTGCCCGGTCTCGAACAGCATCGAGAGCATCTTGCGCCACAGGTCCACCGCCCGGATGCGCTTGAACAGCTTGATCTCGCCGCGCTGCGCCATGGCTTCGTAGCGGGTGTACGCCTGCTCGAACGCGATGCCGAACAGGTCGTGCAGGTCCGGGCAGTTCGACGGCGAGAACAGCGTCCAGTCGCCACCCTCCATCACGCGGCGCATGAACAGGTCGGGAATCCAGTTCGCCGTGTTCATGTCGTGGGTGCGGCGGCGGTCGTCACCGGTGTTCTTGCGCAGTTCCAGGAACTCCTCGATGTCGAGGTGCCAGGACTCCAGGTAGGCGCAGACGGCGCCCTTGCGCTTGCCGCCGTTGTGCGCGAGGCCGGCGACGGTCTGGTACGACTCGTCCACATCAACCTTCAGATCGACCACCATCGGCTTGGGCGTGATCGGCTGGATCGACCGGACACGCGAGAACACGATGCCGTCGCGTTCGATCCAGTTGCGCTTGGTGACGGGGGTGCAGCCGATCAGGGTCGCCAGTTCCGGGATCGCCGGGATGCGCAGCGAGTGCTTCTGCCCGGAGACCAGCGCACCCAGACGCAACATCTGGTACCGCACCCCTTCGACCAGTTCATGGGACGAGGAGGTGAAGGTCAGTTCCTGGCCACGAGCGGCACGGCCACACCCCTGCAGCAAGCCATCCACCAGGGCCAATGTCTGCGCACGCGGCAGGTGCGCAAACCGAGGTGCGATCCGCTTGGTGTCGGTCGCACTGAAAAGATCGCTGCGTTCGAACAGCGTCCCCGCCACACGGTCTTGCACAACGCGGCCGG
>JBEANV010000059.1:0-3975 GCA_041165285.1 Pseudomonadota bacterium
CGGGCGCAGCAGGAACGCTTCCTCCCCGGCATCGCCAGCGGTGACGTGTGGTGGAGCCAGGGCTACTCGGAACCGGGCTCCGGCTCCGACCTCGCCAGCGTCAAGACCCGCGCCGAACGCAACGGCGACCACTACGTCGTCAACGGCCAGAAGACCTGGACCACGCTAGGCCAGTACGGCGACTGGATCTTCTGCCTCGTGCGCACCAGCACCACCGGCAAGCCGCAGACCGGCATCAGCTTCCTCCTGATCGACATGCGATCCCCCGGCGTCACCGTGCGCCCGATCATCACGCTCGACGGCGAGCACGAGGTCAACGAGGTCTGGTTCGACAACGTGGAAGTCCCGGCCGACCAGTTGATCGGCGAGGAGAACCAGGGCTGGACCTACGCCAAGTACCTGCTCGCCCACGAGCGCACCAACATCGCCGACGTGAACCGCGGCAAGCGCGAGCTGGAGCGCCTGAAGCGCATCGCCAAGGCCGAGGGGCTGTGGGACGGCGACCAGCGGTTCCGTGACCAGATCGCGCTGCTGGAGGTGGACATCGTGGCGCTGGAGATGATGGTGCTGCGCGTGCTGTCGGCGGAGCGTGGAGGCAGGAAGTCGCTCGACATCGCCGGCCTGCTGAAGATCCGCGGCAGCGAGATCCAGCAGCGGTACACCGAGCTGATGATGCTGGCGGGCGGTCCCTACAGCCTGCCGTTCATCCACGAGGCGATGGACGCGGGCTGGCAAGGGGATCAGGCGCTCGGCGGGCTGTGGCCGGGCGGCGCGGCCCACTGCGCGCCGCTGACGGCGACGTATTTCAACTACCGCAAGACGACGATCTACGGCGGCAGCAACGAAGTGCAGCGCAACATCGTCGCGCAGACGCTGTTCGGTTGAACCCGGCCATCGCCGACCAGGAGACAGACATGGATTTCGATTTCAGCGACGACCAGGAACAACTGCGGGACGCCGTGCGGCGGTGGGTGGACAAGGGCCACGGCTTCGAGCAGCACCGCGCCATCGTGAAGGCGGGCGGGGACAGCCGCGAGGTGTGGCAGGCGCTGGCCGACCTCGGGCTGACCGGGCTGGCGGTGCCGGAGGCGCACGGCGGGATGGGCTGGGGCGCCACCGAGGCAATGATCGTGATGGAGGAACTCGGCCGCGGGCTGGTACTCGCGCCCTACGCTGCCGCCGCGCTGGTGGCGCCGACCCTGCTGTCTGCAGCGCCCGAAGCGGTGCAGGCCGCGTGGCTGCCCAAGATCGCATCGGGCGAGGCGCGGGTCGTGCTGGCGCAGCAGGAGCGGGCTTCGCGCTACCGACTAGACCGCGTCACCACAACCGCTACGCGGGCCGGCGACGGCTGGACGCTCAGTGGCGTGAAAAGCCTCGTGCCGGTGGGTGACACCGCCGACGCCTACATCGTCAGCGCCAGAGCGGGCGAAACGCTGGGCCTCTGGCTGGTCGAACGCGCCGCTGCCGGCGTGACCAGCCGCGGCTACCTGACGCAGGACGGTGGCCGGGCCGCAGAGGTGAATTTCGACACGGCAGCCGCCACGCTCGTCACCGACACCGACGCGCTGGCCGTGCTCGAACACGCGGCCGATGTCGGCACCGCGGCGCTGTGCGCGGAAGCGGTCGGCGCGATGGAATTCCTCGTGAAGCTCACCGCCGACTACATGAACACGCGCAAGCAGTTCGGCGTGGCCATTGCCAGCTTCCAGGCGCTGCGCCACCGGCTGGCGGACTGCAAGATGCAGCTCGAACTCGGCCGCTCGATGAGCTACCTGGCCACGCTGCGGCTGGGCGACGCGCCGGACGTGCGCCGCCGCGCCGTGTCGCAGGCCAAGGTGCAGCTTGGCCAGTCGATGCGCTTCGTCGGGCAGCAGTGCGTGCAACTGCATGGCGGCATCGGCGTGACGGACGAGTACGTCGGCAGCCATTACTTCAAGCGGCTGACCTGCATGGAACTGCAATGGGGCGACACGCTGCACCACCTCGGCGAGGTCAGCGCACGCATGCAGGACACGGCGGGCGTGTTCGCCTGATCGACCCGGCCACGGGCGGCGGCGCGGCCTGCCGCCCTACACTGGCGGCCTCATGTCGAAGAAATCCTCCAAGAAATCCGCCGCCGCCCGCGACATCACGCTGTCGCACGCGCTGTTCACGCAAGGCTTCGGCACGCGCCGCGACTGCGACGGGCTGGTGCTGAACGGGCTGGTGTCGATCGCCGGGCGCGTCACCGACGATCCCGATGAAGCCGTCTCGCCCGAGGGGCTGGTGCTGAATGTCGAGGGACGCGACTGGCCGTGGCGCGAATTTGCCGTGGTGATGCTGAACAAGCCGACGGGCTACGAGTGTTCGCAGAAGCCCAAGCACTGGCCGAGCGTGATGACGCTGCTGCCGCCGCCGCTCCGGTGGCGCAGCGGCGGTGACGTGCAGCCGGTCGGGCGGCTGGACCAGGACACCACGGGCGTGCTGCTGCTGACCGACGACGGCACGCTGATCCACAGGCTGACACACCCGAAGAAGCATGTGGACAAGGTGTACGAGATCACCTGCGCCCGGCCTGTCACGCCGGAACAGGTCGCGCAACTGCGGGCCGGCGTGGTGCTCAACGACGATCCGGCGCCGGTGCGCTCCGAGGAGTGCGAGGCGACGGGCGAATTCACGCTGCGCATGATGCTGACCGAGGGCAAGTACCACCAGGTCAAGCGCATGGTGGCCGCGGTCGGCAACCACGTCGAGTCGCTGCACCGCCGCTCGTTCGGGCGCATCACCATCCCCGAGGGACTGGCGCCGGGGCAATGGTGCTGGATCGACCCGCAAGACATCTGAGACCGAGCCACGACATGCGCGTTTTCCGTGGCATCCACCACCCCGATCTGGCGCCCGCCTGCGCGCTGACGATCGGCAATTTCGACGGCGTGCACCGCGGGCACCAGGCCATGCTCGCGCTGCTCAACAACGAGGCGCGACACCGGGGCTTGCCGAGCTGCGTGATGACGTTCGAGCCGCACCCGCGGGACTTCTTCGCCAGGAAAGCCGGCACGCCCGAAAAAGCCCCTGCCCGCATCGCCACACTGCGCGACAAGCTGGAAGAACTGGAACGCTGCGGCGTTGATCAGGTCGTGCTGATGCGCTTCGATGACGCCTTTGCCAGCCAGTCGCCGCAAGCCTTCATCGACGAAGTGCTGGTGCGCGGGCTGAGGGCGCGTTATGTGCTGGTGGGCGACGATTTCTGCTTTGGTGCCCGGCGTGCTGGCGACTACGCGATGCTCGACGCGGCGGGCGACGTGGCCGGCTTCGACGTGGCGCGGATGATGAGCTACGAGGTCCACGGGCTGCGCGTGTCGAGTTCGGCCACGCGCGAGGCGCTGGCGCAGGGCGACATGGCGCGCACCGCAGAGTTGCTCGGCCGGCCCTACAGCGTCAGCGGTCATGTGACGCACGGGCGCAAGCTCGGGCGCGGGCTGGGCGCCTCGACCGAGGGCGGCGATGACGGGTTTCGCACGCTGAACCTGCGCTTCCCGTTCAGTCGCTCGGCGGCGGCGGGGATCTACGTCGTGCGTGTCCACGGGCTGACCGGGCCGAACGGGCGGGCCATCGATGGCGTGGCCAGCCTGGGCGTGCGGCCGACGGTCGAGGACGCCGGGCGCATCCTGCTGGAGACGCACTGCCTCGACTGGCCGGCCGAACTCGGGCGCGAAGGGGGCTACGGTAAACTCGTGCGCGTGGAACTACTGCACAAACTGCGAGACGAGGCCCGCTACGACGGACTCGACGCCCTCACCGCCGCGATCCGCCAGGACGTGGTGAACGCGCGTGCGTGGTTCGACACCCACGCCGCCGACCGTCGCCAGACCACGCGCGACCGAATTTGAACGCCGCGTTCGCCGGCGTTCTTCCTGCTCCTCCCGTCCGACTTCTTCAGGAACGCGCCCTGCCCGGCGCGTCGTGGCCATGACCGATTCGACCTCCCCCGCGTCC
>JBEANV010000060.1:0-4146 GCA_041165285.1 Pseudomonadota bacterium
CAGGCTCTCAGGCGGCCGGCGGCACGGTCGGCCGGCCCTTCATGCGGTACGAACGGCCGCGGAACACCGCGATCCGCTCGCCGCGCTGGTTGGTCACGGCCACGTCGTACACGCCCGTGCGCCCGGCCAGCGACACCTCCTCGGCCACGGCGGTGAGCACGTCGCCCTCGCGCCCCGGCGCCACGAAGTCCACCGACAGCCCCGAGGCCACGGTCAATTCGTTGTAGGAGTTGCAGGCGTAGGCGAAGGCCGAGTCCGCCAGCGTCGTGATCAGCCCGCCGTGGCAGATGGCGAAGCCGTTGAGCATGTCGGGGCGCACGGTCATCGTCATCGTGGCGCGGCCCGGGGCGATGTGCGTGACGCGGATGCCGAGCGACTGGCAGGCCAGATCGTTGGCCATCATGCCGGTGGCCACTCGGTCAGCGGTGTCTTGGGGAGTCGTCATCGCAGTGGTTTCAGCGGTCGGTGAAGGTCGGGGCGCGCTTGGCCATGAACGCGGCCACGCCTTCCTGGTAGTCGTGTGCGGCACCAAAGTGGCGTTGCAGCGTGCATTCGGCATCGAGCGCCTGGGGCAGGTCCATCCCTTGCGCGGCGTCCATCGCCTGCCGCGTGGCGACCAGCGCGGCGGTCGGCATCGCTGCGAGTTTGTGCGCCAGGGCCTGCGCGTCGGCCTGCAGCGCGGCATCGTCCACGCAGCGCCAGATCAGCCCGATCCGCTCGGCTTCGGCGGCCGGCAGCTTGTCGCCCAGCAGCGCCAGCCCGAGCGCCTGCGCCCGCCCGACCAGCCGCGGCAGCAGCCACGTCCCCGCCGTGTCCGGCACCAGACCGATCTTCGTGAACGCCTGGATGAAGCTCGCCGAACGCCCCGCCAGCACGAGGTCACAGGCCAGCGCCAGATTCGCCCCCGCCCCCGCCGCCACGCCATTGACCGCCGCGACCACCGGCACCGGCATCGACCGCAGCCGCAGCACCAGCGGGCGGTAATAGTGTTCGATGACGTGGCCCAGATCCTTCGGCGGCGCCCCCGGCTTCAGGTCCGGCGCGACCACCGGATCGGACAAGTCCTGCCCGGAGCAGAACGCCCGCCCCGCCCCCGTCAACACCACGCAGCGCACGCTGGTGTCCGCCGCCGCGTCGTCCAGCGCGGTCAACAACGCCCGGTGCAGCCAGGTGGTGAAGCTGTTGAGCGCCGCGGGGCGGTTGAGCGTCAGCGTCAGCACGGCGCCTTCGCGGGTGGGCAGCAGCAGTGGTTCAGACTCAGACACAAGGGACTCCAGGGTTTTCTTGATTGACCGACCGTTCGGTAGAGAATAAATTGAACGCCTCCGTATGTCACTCTGGAAATCCCCAATATGCCCTGCTACAGCCTCGAAGGCGTCACGCCCGTCGTCCACGCCAGCGCCTACGTCCACCCCACCGCCGTACTGATCGGCGACGTGATCGTCGGCCCCGACTGTTACATCGGCCCGTGCGCGAGCCTGCGCGGGGACTTCGGGCGCATCGTGCTGCACCGGGGCGTGAACGTGCAGGACACCTGCGTCATCCACGGCTTCCCGAACCAGGACACCCTCGTCGAGGAGAACGGCCACATCGGCCACGGCGCAGTGCTGCACAGTTGCACGGTGCGGCGGGATGCGCTGGTCGGCATGAACGCGGTGGTGATGGACGAGGCAGAGGTGGGCGAGGCGGCGATCGTGGCGGCCTGCGCGTTCGTGCCGGCAGGACGGACGGTGGCGCCGCGCACGCTGGTGGCCGGCTCGCCGGCCCGCAAGGTGCGGGATCTGACGGACGAAGAGACCGCGTGGAAGCTCGACGGCACCCGCATCTACCAGGAGTTGACGCGGCGCTGCCAGGCGTCGATGGTGGAGGTCGCGCCCTTGGCCGAAGTCGAGGCGGACCGGCCGCGGCTGCAAGGACGGGTCGTGCAGTCGCTCATCGCCAGCAAGCGGGGTTGATCAAGGCGTGCGGCGCAACCAGGCGCGGCCCACGCCCCACTCCGCCAGCACGGCCGCCGCCATCAACCCGGCGCCCAGCAGCAGCACCCGCACTGGCGACCACCCCTGCACCGCCCACCAGAATCCGCCCAGCGCGAGCATCCGGAACCCCCACAGCACGACCTCGCGCACGACGATCCGATCCGCCAGCGCCCCCTCCAGGTCGAGCACCCGCTGGTTGAGCACCTGCTCGCTGGCGAACCAGAACGGCTGCACGGTGGCGAGCAGCAGCAGGTGGGCGATGTAGAGGCCGGGATGCCAGATGCTGGCGCCTAGCAGCGCGTGGGCGGCGACCATGCCCAGTGCGGCCAGTGCCATCCAGCGCAGGCGGTTGCCGGCATGGCGGCGGCGGCGCAGGGTCAGCAGGCCGACACCGCCCAGCACGGTCGCCGCGCTGGCGGTCCAGCCATAGTGGCTCACCACGCCCAACGCCTGCACCGCGCCGCTGGCCCCGAGCACCATCCCGATGCCCAGCAAGCCCGATTCGAGTCCGTACAGCGGCAGGCACCGCGAGAACCCCGGCTGCCGGACCACTGCCCAGGGGTTGTCCCAGTGAATGGCTGGCGTGTCCGGCAAGCGGCGCGGTGCCCAGACGGCAGCGACCAGCGCCAGCGCCGCATAGCTGGCGTAGACCGCCGCGGCGCGCTCGCCCGTCATCGACAGGAACAGCGTGACCGTCAGCGTGGCGCACAGCCCGGCGAAGACGGTCCAGACCGTGGTGTGGGCGGCGTAGGTGTCGCGGTCGGCATCGGCAAGCAGGCTCAGCTCCAGCCAGAGCCGCGCACCCCAGGTCAGCCCCATGAACGACCCGATCGCCAGCGCCAGCCACAGCGGCTCGCCCTGCGTCCCGAGCAGCAAGAGCGCAGGAGCCAGAAAACCGGCGCGGATCAGGTGCGCCGGCCGCAGCGACAGCCGCCGACCCAGTGCAAACGACCCCACGATGCACACCATCGCCACCGTCAGCATGACCGCCGTGAACTGCACCGCGTCGGACCAGCCGCGCTGCGCAAACACCAGCACCTCCGCGAAGCCGATCAGCGTCGAAAAGGCGCCTTGGCAGGCGATGAACGGGAGGAGGCGGCGTTCCAGCGGAGTGGACATGCGCGGGAGAAACGGGGAGTGGGTGTGCCGACTGGCCTGCCCGGAGAGACTCGAACTCCCGACCCCCGGCTTAGAAGGCCGGTGCTCTATCCAGTTGAGCTACGGGCAGTGTGCCGAAGAGGCGGAAATAAATCTTGGTCGGGGCGAAAGGATTCGAACCTTCGACCCTCTGGTCCCAAACCAGATGCGCTACCAGGCTGCGCTACGCCCCGACAAGAGCCTTAGATCATAGCCGACTTTTGGCCGAAAGATCAGCCTGGTTTCAGATAGATGGCCGAAGTTCGTTGCGGCGGGGCAGATCAGGTCCGCGCCGCGTGCAGGTGATCGCCGCAGCGTTGGCCGCAAAATCGGCCACACGGCGCACCTCGTCGAGCGTGATGCCCGCCAGACCGTCCGGCGTGAGGCGACCGATTTCCGCCAGTGCGACGAGTGTGGCGGCCTGAAAGGTATCGCCCGCACCGACCGTGTCCTGCACCTGCACCTTGGGCGCCGAGACCTCGCACTGCCCTTCGCGGGTCCACGCCAGCGCACCCTTGCCGCCACGGGTCATCATCACCAGCGACACGCCCGCCGCCAGCCAGCGCGCCGCCAGATCGGCCGGGTCGAGTTCCGGGTACAGCCGCTCGAAATCCTCGTCGCTCAGTTTCAGCAGGTGCGTGCGCGAGGCCATCCACTCGATGTTGTCGCGCCAGGCGTCCAGCGACGGCTCGACATTCAGGCGCACGTTCGGGTCATACGAGATCACGGTCGTCGTGTGGCGCTGCTCGACCAGCACGCGGATGGTGGAGGCGATCGGCTCGACCACACAGCCGAACGAGCCGAAATGAATCGCGGCCACCTCGGCCGGCAGGCGTGACAGATGCTCGGGCAGCAACTGCCGATCGGAGCCACCCGTGCCGTAGAAGCGGTAACTGGGCACGCCATTGGCATCGACCCCCACCAGACTCAGTGTCGTGGGCGCGTCGTTGAGCACCACGGCCTCGGTCGAGATGCCCTCGTCCACCACGCTTTTCAGGATGCGCTCGCCCAGAAAGTCCCGCGAGATGGCGCC
>JBEANV010000061.1:0-5430 GCA_041165285.1 Pseudomonadota bacterium
GATGGCATCGACAGCGAAAGCTGGCAGGCGCTCAGCGAGTCGCTCGACAAGCCGCTGCTGAACCGCGCGCTACGCGGCACCTACCCGCCAGGCTCGACCTACAAGCCCTTCATGGCCATGGCCGCGCTGCAAAGCGGCAAGCGCTCGGCCACCACCATCATCAACGACAACGCCTCCTACACCTTCGGCGGCCACACCTTCCGCAGCCACGGCGACATCGCGCTCGGCGCGGTCGACATGTACCGCTCCATCGTCAAGTCCAGCAACGTCTACTATTACTCGCTGGCCAACGAAATGGGCGTGGACCTGATCCACGACCAGATGGACCTCTACACCTTCGGCCGCAAGACCGGCATCGACCTGGAAGGCGAGTCCACCGGTGACCTGCCCTCGACCGAGTGGAAGCGCAACAAGTACAAGCGCCCCGAGCAGAAACGCTGGTATGCGGGTGAAACCATCTCGCTGGGCATCGGCCAGGGCTACAACAACTTCACCATGCTGCAGCTCGCCACCGCCATGTCCACGCTGGTGTCCGGCGGCCTGCGCTTCGAGCCTCGGGTGGTCCACCAGATCGAGAACGTCGTCACCCGCGAGCGGCGCACCGTGTCCTCCCAGTCCGTCGCGCCGCTGAACCTCAAGCCTGAGCATGTGGCCGTGGTCCGGCGTGCGCTGTACGGCGTGACACAGACGGGCACGTCGACCAGGGTCTTCGTCGGTGCGCCCTACCAGAGCGGCGGCAAGACCGGCACGGCACAGGCGGTCGGCGTGCGCCAGAACGAGAAGTACAACGCCTCCAAGCTCGCCGACTACCAGCGCGACCACTCGCTCTACACCGCCTTCGCGCCGCTGGACGATCCGCGCATTGCGCTGGCCCTGATCGTGGAGAACGCGGGGTTCGGCGCGGAAGCCGCTGCGCCGATCGCACGCCGGGTGCTGGACTATGTGATCTCCGGCGTCTACCCCACCCCCGAAGACATTGCCATCGTCCAGAAGGGCCACGGCGCGGCTCCGGCCGGTCCCGGCCTGCCTGTGGCGTCCGTCCCGCTGCCACCGACCCGGGCGGCCGGCGTCGATGCGGAATCGGCGGCCACGTCCGCCGCCGCGAGTGCCCTGGCCTTCCCGGCCTCGGCCGCCATGGCCGCGTCGGCGCCAGGCTCCGCACCGGCGGCTGCCCCGGCCTCTGCACCGGCGGTGTCCCCGCTCGCCCCGACGCGCCCGCTGAAATGGGTTCCACGCAGAACACCGCCGGCTGCCCCCCCGGTGCCGGCCGCCAGCGCGTCGCGCGCGCCTACCGTGAGAACGCCGCCATGATCCTGCAGACCTCGTTCGGGCAACCCACGCTGTGGCAGCGGGTGCGCCCCTGGTTCAGCGGGTTCGATCCGCTGCTCCTGCTGGCCATGCTGGCGCTGGCCTGCATCGGACTGACCGCCATGTACTCCGCCGGTTTCGACAACGGCGCCCGTTTCACGCTGCAGGTCCGCAACATGCTGCTGGCGGGCATGGTGTTTTTCCTCGTCTCGCAGGTGCCGCCGCAGCGCTTCATGGCGCTGGCCGTGCCGCTTTACACGGTGGGCATGGTCCTGCTGGTCCTGACGGCGCTGTTCGGGATTGACCCGACCCACAAAGGCGCTCGCCGCTGGCTCAACGTCGGCATCGTCATCCAGCCCAGCGAGATCCTGAAGATAGCCACACCGCTGATGGTGGCCTGGTGGTTCCAGCGGCGCGAGGGCCGTCCGCGCACTGGCGACATCGCGCAAGCCTTCCTGCTGGTGCTGATGCCGTTCCTGCTGGTGGCGAAGCAGCCCGATCTCGGCACAGGCATCCTCATTTTCGCGGCCGGCTTCTTTGTCATCTTCTTCGCGGGCCTGCCCTGGAAAGTCATCATGCCGGTGGCCGTCATCGGCGTCATCGGCATCGTCGCGATCGTGCTGGCCGGGCCGACCATCTGCGAGCCCGACGTGGACTGGCAGGTGCTCCGGACTTACCAGAAGAACCGCGTCTGCACCCTGCTCGACCCGACCCGAGACCCGCTCGGCAAAGGCTTCCAAATCATCCAGGGCATGATCGCCATCGGTTCCGGCGGTGTCACCGGCAAGGGTTTCCTGAAGGGCACCCAGACCCATCTGGAGTTCATCCCGGAGCGCACCTCGGACTTCATCTTCGCGGCCTATTCCGAGGAGTTCGGCCTGCTAGGCGATCTCGCGCTGATCACCTGCTACACCTTCCTGATCGTGCGCGGCCTGATGATCGCCTTCGAGGCGCCGACCACGTTCTCCCGGCTGCTGGCGGGCGCCATCACCATGAGCTTCTTCGTCTACGCGATGGTGAACATGGGCATGGTCAGCGGCATCCTGCCCGTGGTGGGTGTGCCGCTGCCCTTCATGAGCTATGGCGGCACGGCGCTGGTGACGCTGGGCCTGTCGCTGGGCATCCTGATGTCAATCGCCCGTTCACGGCGACTCATGCAGAGCTGACGCGGCTGGATCGACCGCGTCCATCGGCGGTGCGTGGCGCAGCCGGACGGTGAACCTGGCGCCCGGCCCCTCTCCGGGCAACACCTGGGCCGAGGTGCGGGCATCGTCCAGCACCACCGCCGTCCCGTGCTGCTGCGCAATCTCCGCCACGATCGCCAGACCCAGACCCGAGCCATCCACCGTCGTGCCGAGCGCACGGTAGAAGGGCTGGAACACGAGATCCCGCTCGGCCGCGGGGATACCCGGTCCAGAATCCTCGATCTGCAGCACCACCACCTGCCCGAACGGATCCGGCACGACACGCACCGTCACCGTACCGCGCCGAGGCGTGTAATGCAGTGCGTTGTCCACCAGGTTGGTGATCAGCTCGCGCAACAGCATCGGATGCCCCAGCACCCGTGTGTCGCCAGAGCGGCGCAAGGCACTGGGCACCTGCGTGTCCGGCCCCTCGAAGCCCAGGTCAATGCCGGCGTCGAGCGACTGCGGCACGAAGTCGCGCACCACATCGGTGGCCAGCGCCTCCAGATCCACCTCGTCGCGCGCCACCGTGCCGGCCTTGGCATCGGCACGGGCCATCGACAGCAGCTGGTTGACCATGTGTGCCGCGCGCTGCGAGGCATGCGCCATCTGGGCCAGCGACGCCTTCATGATCTCCGGATCGCCGTGGCCAGCGTCGATCTCGCGCGTGGCCAGCTCCGCCTGCATGCGCAACCCGGCCAGCGGCGTCTTGAGCTGGTGCGCAGCATCGGCCAGGAAGCGTTTCTGTGTCACCAGCGCGGTCTGCTGGCGCTCCAGCAGGTCGTTGATCGACTGCACCAGCGGCGAGACTTCCTCCGGCACCTCGTGCACATCGATGGGCGAGAGGTCATCGCTGGCCCGCTCGCGGATGCGCTGCTGCAGCGCATTCAGCGGCGCCAATCCGCGCACCAGGGCCAGCCACACCAGCAGCACCGCCACCGGAAGGATCACGAACTGCGGCAGGATCACGCCCTTGATGATCTCGGTGGCCAGCCGCGAGCGCTTGGTCAGCGTCTCGGCCACCTGCACCAGCACCGCCCGCTCGCCCGCACCGCCACTGATCCACTGGTAGGCCACACGCACGCTGTCGCCACGCACCTCGTCGTCGCGCACACGCATCTCGCCCAGCACGCGTGGATCGTCCTCGGCAGGCAGCATCAGATCGCGGTCGCCGCTGACGAACTCGCCGCGCGGCCCGACCACCTGGTAATAGACGTTATCGACCTCGTCGGCCCGCAGCATGCGTGCCGTCTCGCGCGACAAGTCGAAGTAGATGCTGTCGCCGCGCACCTCGACGCGCTGTGCCAGCGAACGCACCGACTCTATCAGCGCCCGGTCATACGGGCGGCTGGCGATGCCCTGCGCCGCCAGCCACGTCAGCGCCAGGCTCATCGGCCACAGCAGCAGCAGCGGCGCGAGCATCCAGTCCAGGATCTCGCCGAACAGCGAACGCTGTTCGCGCCGCCGTGGCACCGCTTCAGGCCGCGGCGATCTTCTCAAGGCAGTAGCCCAGTCCCCGGACGGTGGCGATGCGAATCGGTCCCTGTTCGATCTTCTTGCGCAGGCGGTGGATGTAGACCTCGATGGCGTTGTTGCTCACCTCCTCGCCCCACTCGCACAGGCGCTCGACCAGCTGGTCCTTGCTCACGAGGCGCCCGGCGCGCTGCAGCAAGACTTCTAGCAGACTGAGTTCGCGCGCCGACAACTCGATCATCTGCTCGTTGATGTAGGCCACACGGCCTGTGGCATCGAAGGTGAGCGGGCCGTGCTTGATCAGCGCACTGGCGGATCCCAGACCACGCCGCGTCAGTGCCCGCACGCGGGCTTCGAGTTCCTGCAGCGAGAAAGGCTTGGCCATGTAGTCGTCGGCCCCGAGATCCAGGCCCTTGACGCGCTGCTCGATGCTGTCAGCCGCGGTCAGGATCAGCACCGGCACCGCCGAGCCACGCGCGCGCAGCTTCTTCAGCACCTCCAGGCCGTGCAGCTTCGGCAGACCCAGGTCGAGTATCAGCATGTCGAATTCGTGGGCCGCCAGCGCCGCATCGGCCTCCGAGCCGTTGCCCACATGGTCGACGGCGTATCCTGCAGAACGCAGGCTGCGCAGCAAACCGTCGGCCAGAATCTGGTCATCTTCAGCGATGAGAATGCGCATGGTGTCTGTCTCCTCTTGTCCCCTGAGGGCGGGGTCTGTTCGAGATTATCTCCCTCAAAAAACTGTACAAACATCCAGCATTTGACATAATGGCACATCCACCCAGGAGAATTTCGATGGACGCTCCGAGCAAAGCCACCCCGAACAGCACCGCCCTCAGCACTGAAAAAGCCAAGGCCCTCCAGGCCGCGCTGGCCCAGATCGAAAAGCAGTTCGGCAAGGGCTCGATCATGCGACTCGGCGAAGGCGAGGTCGTCGCCGACATCCAGGTCTGCTCGACCGGATCACTCGGTCTGGACATCGCACTCGGCGTCGGCGGCCTGCCCCGCGGCCGCGTCGTCGAGATCTATGGCCCAGAATCCTCGGGCAAGACCACGCTCACGCTGCAGGTCATCGCCGAGATGCAGAAGCTCGCCGGCGTCTGCGCCTTCATCGACGCCGAACACGCGCTCGATGCCCAGTACGCCCAGAAACTCGGCGTCAACCTGCAGGATCTGCTGATCAGCCAGCCCGACACCGGCGAGCAGGCGCTGGAGATCGTCGATGCGCTGGTGCGCTCCGGTTCGGTCGATCTGATCGTCATCGACTCGGTCGCGGCACTGACCCCCAAGGCCGAACTCGAAGGCGAAATGGGCGACTCCCTGCCAGGCCTGCAAGCCCGCCTCATGAGCCAGGCCCTGCGCAAGCTCACCGCCACGATCAAGAAGACCAACTGCATGGTCATCTTCATCAACCAGATCCGCATGAAGATCGGCGTGATGTTCGGCAGCCCCGAGACCACCACCG
>JBEANV010000062.1:0-9147 GCA_041165285.1 Pseudomonadota bacterium
GCCGGGAACTGCTGCACGCCTGCAGGCGCATGAGTACCGACCTGGGCATCACCGTCGTGATCGTGGAACAGCAGGTGCAGGAAGTGCTGCGCTATGCGGACCAGGCGCTGGTCATGGAACACGGCGCCGTGGTGCACCGTGCGCCAGCCGCTGAATTGCTGAACGACAACGCCACGCTGGAACGCTTCGTCGGCCTGGCCGTGCATTGAAGGAGACACGCCATGAACGAGACCCTGTCCATTCCCGAACTGGACTTCGATCCCTACGCCAGCGCGAACCTGCTGGACCCCTATCCGATGCACCAGGCGGTGCGCGAGGCCGGCCCGGTGGTGAAGCTGCGGCCCTACCCGTCGCTGGTGGCCTGTGCCCGGCACGAACAGGTCCACGCGGTGCTCAACGACCACGCAACCTTCATCTCGGGTGCCGGCGTCGGGCTGACGAACTTCAACCAGGAGACGCCGTTTCGTCCGAAGAGCCTGATCCTGGAGGCTGATCCACCGCTGCACACGCAGACCCGCGCGGTGCTGTCGCGCATCCTGAGCCCCAAGGTCGTGACCCAGATCCGTGCCACCTTCGCCACCGAAGCCGAGGCCCTGGTCGATCGCTGCCTGGCCAAGGGCGAGATCGACGGCATCCACGACCTGGCGCAGCCCTATCCGCTGAAGGTGTTCCCGGATGCCGTCGGACTCGGGCCTGACGGCCGCGAGAACCTGCTGGTCTACGGCGACATGGTCTTCAACAGCATGGGGCCGCGCAACGCGCTGCTGGCCCGCAGCACCGAGCGGGTCGGTCAGGTCACGGCGTGGATCATGGCGCATTGCCAACGCGATCAACTGCGCCCGGATGGCTTCGGCGACCAGATCTACCAGGCGGTCGATCGTGGCGAGATCGCCCCGGAGCAGGCGCCCATGCTGGTGCGCTCCTTCCTGTCCGCAGGGGTGGACACCACGATCAATGGCCTGGGCAATGCGCTCTACGCCCTGGCCCACCACCCCACCGAATACGCCAAGCTGCACGCCGATGCCTCGCTGGCGCGGCCAGCCTTCGAGGAGGCGCTGCGCTGGGAATCGACGGCGCAGACCTTCTTCCGCACGGCCGGCAGGGACACCGAGATTGCCGGTTTCCCGGTGCCTGAACACACCAAGGTGCTGTGCTTCCTGGCCGCCGCCAACCGTGACCCGCGCAAGTGGCCCGAGCCGGACCGCTACGACATCGAGCGCCGCCCCAGCGGACATGTGGCCCTGGGTTCCGGCATCCACGGCTGTGTCGGCCAGGCCATCGCCCGCCTCGAAGGTGAAGTGGTGCTGACCGCACTGGCACGACGGGTCAAGCGCATCGAGGTGACCGGCCCGCACACGCGCCGCCTGAACAACACCCTGCGTGCCTTGGACACACTGCCGCTGCGCCTGGTCGCCGCCTGATCCAACCGTACAACGAGCTTTTCCATGCCCACCATCCAATTCATCCAGGCCGACGGCCGCACCCGCGAGCTGAGCACCCCTGAAGGCACAAGCGCCATGCAGGCCGCCATGGGCGCAGGACTCCCCGGCATCGTCGCCGAGTGTGGCGGCTCGGCGATGTGCGCCACCTGCCATGTCTACGTCGATGAAGCCTGGGTGGACCGCCTGCCCGCCCCGCTGGCCAATGAACTGGAGCTGCTGGAATGCACCGCATCGG
This sequence comes from Pseudomonadota bacterium, assembly GCA_041165285.1. Taxonomy (GTDB): domain Bacteria; phylum Pseudomonadota; class Gammaproteobacteria; order Burkholderiales; family Burkholderiaceae_C; genus Sphaerotilus. The sequence goes on from JBEANV010000062.1 coordinate 1,678, forward strand.
AGCGCCTGCCGACGAGCCGACTGTCCTGCCAGATCAAGGTGAGCGCGGCACTCGACGGCCTCGTGTTGCGGCTGCCGCCAGCCCAGCAGTGACGCATCAGATGTCCAGCGCAGACAGCAGCGGGCAAGGGACCGTGCAGCAGCAGGAATCGATCGTCATCGTCGGCGGTGGTCACGCCGGGGTCCAGTTGTGCGCCGGCCTGGCAGCCGCAGGCCTGGGGCCGCAGACGCACCTGGTCTGTGAAGAGCCGGAACTGCCCTACCAGCGCCCGCCGCTGTCCAAGTCCTTCCTCAAGCACCCGGAAGAAGCCTTGCAATGGCACCGGACAGCGTCCTGGCTGGCCGAGGTCGGGATCACCGTGCACCGCGCCGATCCGGTCGTCGCCATCGACCGCGCAGGCGGCATGCTGCAGTTGCGCTCCGGCATGCCACTGCCTTATCGGCATCTGGTGCTGGCCACCGGCACGCGGGCGCGCAAGCTGCCCGGCTTGCCCGATGGACTCTCGAATGTCGGTGTGCTGCGCACGGCGGCAGACGCTGTCTGGTGGCGTGAACGGTTGCCCGGCGCCGGCAAGCTCACGGTCCTTGGCGGTGGTTTCATCGGCCTGGAAGTCGCCGCCACGGCGCGTGCCTTGGGCAAGGAGGTCGAGGTCCTGGAGTCCGCGCCCCGGTTGTTGATGCGCTCGGTGTCACCGGAACTGGCTGAGCATGTGCGCCAGGTACACCTTGCCAGTGGCATGCATCTCCGCCTGGGCGTGGGCGTCGGGGGTGTCGAGATCGCCGGCGATCGGTTGCAAGCCCTGGTGGTGGAGGGCGTGCGGCAGGAGATCGATCTGCTGCTGCTGGGCATTGGCGCCGTGCCCGAACAGGCCCTGGCCGCCGAGGCGGGCCTGGTCTGTGACAACGGCATCGTCGTGGACGCGCAGATGCGCACGTCGGACCCCGCCATCCTGGCGATCGGCGACTGTGCCAGCTTTCCCGAGGCCACCAGCGGGCGCCGCCTGCGTCTCGAGTCCGTGCAGAACGCCAACGACCAGGCGAAGGCCGCAGTGGCGACGCTGACTGGCCGCGCTGCGCCCGGCTTGGCGCTGCCATGGTTTTGGTCGGAACAAGGAAGCCTGCGACTGCAAATGGCGGGCTTGATGCCGGCCGAGGGCGTGCGCCACTGCCGGCCCGGCGCGACGCCGACGAGCTTCTCGCTGCTGCACTACGTCGGCGAGCGGCTGGTGAGCGTGGAGTCGGTCAACGCGCCTGCGGACCACATGGCGGCCCGCAAGCTGCTGGAGGCGCAGCGCAGCCCCGCGCCGGAACTGGCCTGCGATCCGACCAGGCCCCTGAGATCCTTCGTCTGATCGCGTGGCCTGCACGGTGGCCGGGATGCGGGTGTCGTTAAAGTGGAGTCCATCCCTCTTCCTCCCTCCTCCCTCCTCCATGCCCCCTGTCCCCATGCCGCCTGGTCGCACCAGCCATGACTGTCACAAGACGCCCGCGACGTCCGGTCCCATCGTTGATCTGGATCGGTACGTGCCGGCCTTACTGACCTGGATCGCCAACAAGCTGTCACGCGGCGCATCACAGCACTACCTCGCGGTGTTCGACGTTGGCATCGAGACCTGGCGATGCCTGGTGCTGCTCGCCATCGAAGGCCATGTCTCGGCGCAGAAGGTGTCCAAGGTGATCGGCATGGACAAGGCATCCGTGAGCCGTACCTTCAAGACCATGCAGTTGCGCGGCCTGATCGAGTTCAGTCTGGACGATGCCGATGGCCGACTGCGGCTGGCCACGCTGACGGAGAAAGGGCGGGCGTTGCACGACCAGATCATCGGCGTGGCGCTGGAACGGGAGCGTGCATTCCTGGAGGTGTTGACGCAAACCGAGCGCGAGACCCTCATCTCGCTGCTCAGGCGTCTTCACGAGAACCTCCCGGAAGTGGAGGCGGCGACACAGCGTTACGTCACCGGGAAGTTCCCCAAGGTTCGCGTCCGTTCGAGCGACTGATCACCGTCCGTCAGCGCGGGACGGCCGGCGGAGGCGCCCCCAGTGGCGTTGCGTGGAAGGCGATCAGCCGCCACTGCCCATCACCCTCCAGTGCCCACACCTGGGTGACCATGGCCTCCACGCGCGCTTCCTTGCCATCCTGGCCGCGCAGCCTGGCGCGGTTGACCTGCTTGCCGTGCATCACGGCGGCGTCGTGGCCCAGCGCGATGACCCGCAGGGATGGGCGCTGCAGGTCCAGGATTTCCACCACCTCACGAACGTAGCGCAGGTAGCTGTCCCGGTCATCGGTGTTGCCGCGGGTGTGGGTGTGGATCAGGGCGGGCGACAAGAGTTCGTGCAGCGCATCGAAGTCCTGTTCGACGATGCAGCGGCAGCGCTCCTGCTCGCGCTCCATGACAGTTCGGGTGCAGTCCATGCGAATTTCCTAGCGGTGAAACCAGTCGCTGGCGATGTGTTCCAGGGAAGGGACTGGCCGTCGGATCAATGGAATGGCGAATGCCCGCACGAGGTCGCGTTCGGCCTCGTGCGTCAGGTATTCGACCGGGGACTTGCCGTCCACGCGCGCCAGGCAGAGTGCGGGAAGCAGTTGTGCGGCGCGGGACTCCAGCGCGACCCGGTCTTCGAACGTGGCCAGGTCGAAATAGGCCTCGACAAAGCCCGTGAAGGACGCGTGCAGTCCTTGCGCGCATTCGGGGTGGACGAGCCGCTTGAGCAGCAGGTGGTTGAGGCAGAAGGCAACATCGAAGGCCGGGTCTCCGTACCAGGCGCACTCGGCGTCCAGCAGCACGGGGCCTGTCGGGCCGACCAGGATGTTCTTGGGGCTGACGTCTCCATGCACGAGGGCTGTGCGCCGAGCGGCGGTGCGCTGCGCCAGGCCAGTCAGTGCGACGGCCAGGTCGGGGTGCCTCCTGCCGGTGGCCAGCAGGTAGGGTTCGAGCCGCAGCGCGTGGAAATTCTCGCCCGTGTCGAATGCGGTCGCCAGGTCGGTGCTGTGCGCGCTGGCGCCGTGCAGGACACCGAGTGCGCGACCCACTGCGACCGCAGTGGCCGGCTCGACATGGCCCGCTAGCAGTTGCTGCTTCCACACCGGATGGTCGGCGGGGTCGAGGAATCCCATCGCGAACAGGCCGGCCGCTGCGTCGTGCGCCAGTGGCTGGGGCACGGCGTCCGGGAGGATCTCGCTGGCGAAGCGGATCCACGCCCACTCGAAGGCATTGCGCGACACGGGCGCCTTCCATTCCGCCGCCACCTTGAGCTGCGCCAGCGCCCGCTTCACGCACAGCGTGCGGGCACTGCGGCTGTCGCTGCCAAGGTCCACACGCCAGATGTCCGAGGACACGCCGCCGGTCAGCGGTGTCCAGCGGCGCGGCTCGCCGGCGTCGGCCAGCCGATGCCGTGTCAGGAAGTCGTCGAGTTCAGGCTGGACCACCAGCGCCGTGGCGGCGACATCGGTGGCCGGGTCGGGCCAGGCGTGGTCGGTGGTGAAAATGGTGTCGTGGCTCATGGAAGCGATGCCATCCAGGTGCGCTGGCAGCCGAGGCCGTGGACCTCGGCCTCGACCAGATCGCCCGGCGTGAGGTAGCGACCGTGGTGGCTGCCGAACCCCGCCGGCGAGCCGGTGCAGATCAAGTCACCGGGCATCAACTGGACATGCCGTGACAGGTAGGCGATCTGTTCGGCGATACCGAACAGCATGTCCGAGGCATGGCCGTCCTGCACCGTGCGGCCGTTGAGCTTCAGCGTCAGCCGCAGGGCGCAGGGGTCTCCCACCTGTCGCGCCGGCACCAGCCACGGCCCCACCGGCAACCAGCCGGGGCCGCCCTTGGCCTGCAGGAAGTCAGTGCCCATGGCCTTCACGTCGGTGCGGAAAAGGCGTTCTCGGAGCGTGATGTCGTTGACCGTGCAGTAACCCGCCACGCAGTGCAGGGCCGTCCGGGCGCTCGCATGGCGCACCGGCTGGCCGATCACCGCACCGATCTCGACCTCCCAGTCGAGGGTCTTCAGTGCCGGATCCATGGCCAGCGGCGCAAACGGATCGGCAACGGCGCCGGCAGGCTTCAGCGCGATGTACGGACTGCCGTCGCGCTGGCGTTGGTCCAGCGTCTGGTGCAGGGCCTCCACGTCTGTCGTGGGGTTGGCGTCGAGTGCGGCCTGCATGAGCTGGTCGCGGTAGTTGCCGATGGTGCAGTACACCGTCCTGGGGGTCAGCGGTGCATGCACGGTGAAGTCGGCGAGCCGACCGCCAGCCGCCAGGGCGCGATCCACCTCGGCGAGCACGGGCTCGTCATGTGACCAATGCGCCAGCAGGGTGGCCATGGACGCTCCGCCGCGCAACCCAGCAACGGCGCCGAGCGCGAGTGCGCGGTCGCGGCTCACCACCGCAGCGAATGGCGTGCAGCCGGCAATCGACAGGCGCGCCAGGGCAAGGTCCGGTGCCATCAACTGTCTGCCGCGCCGGTGTCGGCCACCAGCCCTGCGAAGCGCACGGCCTCGACCGCGCAGACCTCGTCGTTGTCCGAGGTATCACCGCTGACGCCGACGGCACCGAGCAGCGTTCCGGACGCATCGCGGATCAGCACGCCGCCGGGCACGGGCACCATGTGGCCGCCGCTCAGGTCGGACAGCGCGTTGAAGAAGGCGGGCATCCTGGCCGCACGCAGGGCGAGTTCGCGTCCACCGAAGCCCAGCCCCAGCGCACCCCAGGCCTTGCCGGTCGCGATCTGCGGTCGCAGCAGGCTGGAGCCGTCGCCGCGCAGCAGCGCGACGAGGTGGCCACCGCTGTCGAGCACTGCGGCGGTCAGCGGAGCGAAGCCGTGGGCGCGGCCTTGCGCGAGGGTTTTTTGCGCGATGGTCAGCGCCGTGTCGAGGCAGAGGGTGTTCATGTGCTGGATGGGTGCAGCGCGGCGACCCGCTCGCGCGTGTAGAGATCGGTCCACTTCAGCGAACCGAGGTCGGTGACCCGGTTGCGGTCGTAGGGCCGCCGTGTGAGCGGCATGGTCTTGCCCCCAAGGTGGACAGCGGCAATGGCGTCGGCGTCGAGCAGCACGTTGACATCGGCCAGCGGGTCTCCTGCGACGAACAGGAAGTCGGCGTGCCGGCCGACCTCGACCGCACCGACGCCCGCAGCAGCCGGGGTGCCGGGCCGGCCCTTGGGCATCAGCCGTGCGCTCTCCGACGTGGCCGCACGCAAGGCCTGCGCCGGCGTGAAGCCCAGCCACTCCACCAGGATGCCGATCTCGCGTGCATGCCATTCGCCATACGGCGTCACGGCAAAACCCGCATCGCTGCCGGTCATGAACGGCACGCCGGCCGCGCGCAGGCGGCGCAGGTTGCGGCAGGCGATCTCGACCACGCGCTGCTGCATCGCGTGGTAGCCCGAGCTGAACGTGGGTTCGTGCGGCTGGCTGAACTCGATGTTGTTGCGCAGGAAGGTCAGCGTCGGGGCCACCGCCGAACCCGATTGCAGCAAGGCATCGGCGCACTCGTCGTCGGCGAAGAAGGCGTGAAAGACGACGTCCACGCCGGCACGGGCCGCCTGCAGCACCGCTTCCTTGCCGTAGGCGTGCGTGGCGACCCGCTTTCCCAGGCGATGCACTTCGCCGACCATGGCCGTGACCTCGTCCTGCGTGAAGGCCGCGATGTGCGTGCCGTCCTCGCGGAAGTGCGTGCCGTCGAGCGCGATCTTGACGATGTCGGCGCCGGCCTTGCACTGGCGACGCACTTCCTCCCGCTGGGCATCGCGCGTCGTGCATAGCCGCCCGGTCATGTAGTCGGGCGTGCCGACGTGCTCGGGAAACCAGTCGTTCAGGCTGTGCCGGTTCGCGATCACGTTGCTGCTGGCCGCGATGCGCGGACCCTCGAACAGCCCGGCCGCAATCGCGTCGCGCACGGCGATGCTGCAGTTGCCCGCGTCCCCCGGCACGGCGATCGAGGTGTAGCCGGCGGCCAGCACATGCTGCGCGAAGAACAGGCCGCGCAAGGCCCGGAACTCCGGGGTGGCCCAGAAATCGACATCCTCCTCGCTGCGCGCATTGCCGAAGACGAGGTGCGTGTGCACGTCGATCAGACCCGGCATCACGAAGTGGCTGCCAGCGTCGATGACGGTGTCTCCAGGCCCTGGCTGTGGTGCCTGTGCGCTGGGCCCGACGTGGGTGAACCGTCCTTGCTCGATGACCAGTACCTGGTCATCCCGCAGTCCATCGTCGAGACCCGTGAAGAGGCGCTGGCAGCGGACGAATTGACGTTGGGTGCCCATCAGGTGGACTCCTGGTTGAGGTGACGCTGGAGCTGCCGCCGCGCCTGTACGGCCGGCTGGTCGCTGTTGACCATCACTTCGGGATAGGCCAGACCGCGTGGGTCGCAGGTCATCTGCGCCTGGATCGCTTCCAGCATGTCCTTGTCTTCCTGGAAACCGGCCAGCGTCGCCTGCAGCATCTGCTCGCGTTGCGGCTCACTCAGCGGCAGGTTCCAGGCCGTCATCCAGAAATAGTGCATGCGGGTCGGACTGATGGGCGTCGTCGCGTGCAGCACGCGGAATGCGGCGTTGCCGCGTGCGCCGGGCGCAGGCTCGGGATCGGTGAAATCCTGACCGGCCACGTGCATGGACGGCGACACGCTGCGACCCCAGTTGACGCGGGCGATGGGTTTCTCGCCAAAGCCAGTGATGGCGGCAAAGACCGGCGCGAGTCGGGTTGGCGGGAACTCCAGGCGGAACTCGACCTCGCCGTTCTCGACCTTCACCGCCGGCGCACGGTCCCAGTCGAGGATCTTGAAGGTCTTGCGGTGCACGTAGCCAAAGTGGGTGAGGTCGAGCACGTTTTCCTTGAGCAGCATGTAGTTGCACTCGGCGGCCATGTACCCGCTGACCGTGCTCCAGCCACCGGTCTCGATCCAGTCGATGCGGGGGGGCTGGCTCTCACCGGCGCGCGCCGGGTCGCCGGTCCAGATCCAGACGAAGGGGCCGCGCTCGATGAGGGGATAGGCATGCACGCAGGCCTTGGTCGGCACGGCGGCCTGCGTCGGCACCTTGACGCACTGGCCCTCGGGTGCGAAGCGCAGGCCGTGGTACCCGCACACCAGTTCGTCGCCTTCGAGCCAGCCCTTGGACAGCGGCGCCCAGCGGTGCGGGCAGCGGTCGTCGAGCGCCACTGGGCGGCCATCCTCCCGACGGTAGAGCACGATCGGCAGGTCCAGCGCCCAGCGTTGCAGCGGTTCGCGCGTGATCTCGGCCGCAGTGGCGATCACCCACCACTGGTGGCGCGGGTAATTGGCCGTGACCTGGCCCCCTGGGTACGGGCCTCCCTTGGGGGCACCGGCGCCCGGAAACCAACGTTCATTCGAAGAAGTCATGCGCGCGAGGCTCAGATGTGGGAGAGCAGAGAGGCCATGGTGGAGCGCATGAGCTGGGCGTGTTGCTCCTTCGGCGCACCGGAGACCTCCATCTCGCCCAGCCTCAGCGAGTTCTCGACCACGG
>JBEANV010000063.1:0-9408 GCA_041165285.1 Pseudomonadota bacterium
CTTCAGAATGTCTCGTACGGTCATGGATATTCGTCTTTCAGGGCAATGCACACACGATACCGCAGCTTGATGGGTCGCCCGGCAAACGAGGCAGTACCAACTTGATGTGAGAATATTGGCGCTTTGAAGCTGTTTCTGAAACAGGAATTGGAACCTACGCCTTGATTCACCGCTGGATACACCGACGCGCGCTGCTGGCTTGGCTGCTGCTGCCCTGGCTGTCGCTGCTGCTCGCCGCCGTTGGGCTGGTCGCCATTGATCTGAGCCTGGGCGATGGTGTCTTCTTGCAGGACTGGTCTCTGCGCGCGGGCATGGACTGGCTCTGGCAAGCCCTCGGGGATCTGCCATTGCTGCTGGCCGGGCTGTACGGTTGCGGCACCGTCGCCTGGACGCTCGGCGTCTTGATGGGAGGGCGTTCGGCCCGGCGTTCGACGCTGGTGCTCGGCCTGCTCTGCGGAGCGGCCGGATTGGCGGCTGGCAGCGTCATGGGCCTGAGCTGGTACCGGCCCGCATCGCTGGTGCTTGGCACAGCGGCCTTGCTCGCGGGTGGGTTGTACGCCGCATTGACCCACCGCCCCAAACCGCGCGTACACCGCCGCCCGCTGCGATCGGCTCCGATGCCCGCACCGCCCCCGCCCCCCGCCCCTCCTCCACCTGCACGACCGCCTCTCGCCGCGCCCGTTTCGACCCTGATCCGCCATGAACCACCGACCACGCAACCCGTCGACTATTGAGAGCCTGCCGCGACGACCGGTCGGCCCCCATGCCCGCATTGCCGGCCTGCTGGTGCTGCTGGTGCTGCCGGCACTGGCGGGATGGTCTGGCACGAGCGCTGGTGCCACCCGCGCCTGGCTGGTGGCGGGTGAGCCGGACAGCGGGTCGATGAACCCGCGCAGCGAAGCAACCGCCGTGTGGGTGGCCGAGATCGTGCGCAGCGTGTCTCCCGGCGCGGCGCCGCACACGCTCCTCGCCGACCCGACGCCGGAGCTGGCCGAGCGCGCTGGCCCGCGCCTGGCCGAAGGGGCCGCGCCGCTGCAACCTCTGGCGCGGGTGTTTGGCCAACAGGCATTCAATGCAGTGCCAGTCCGGCGCTCTCGGGTCAATGCCTCGGTGCTTGGCGCGCGCGCAGACATGGTGTCCGCCACGCTGGACAAGGAATTCGCCGCGCTGCATTCCACAGACAAGGGCCTGTTTTTTTATACCGGTCCTGGCCAGGCCGACCCACGCGACGCCGCTGGCAACACATTGCGCCTGTGGGACAACACGGCACTCTCCGTTCGGGATCTGGACGCCCTCAGCAGCCACGCGCCCTTCGCCACACCGATGCGCTTTGTGCTCACCCAGTGCCACTCCAGCGGTTTCCAGCGCCTGATCCGCCCGGCAGCACGCGACCAGCGCAACCTGGGACGCCACAACCGCTGCGCCTTTACCGCCGAGCCCATCGACCACCTGACCCACCGCTGCCCGGGCTCGATGACCGACGCAGAAATCGGTGCGGACCGCGATTACGCCAGCCAGTTCTTTGCCGCGCTCGCGGGTCGAAGCCGCACCGGCGCGGCGCTGCGGCGTTCTGCCGATCTGGATGGCGACCGCACCGTGACGCTGCACGAAGCACATCTGCACGCGGTCATCGAAGGCGACGGGATGGATCTGCCGCAGTCGTCCACGGAGACCTATCTGGAGCGCTGGCAGCCGGTCTGGCTGCGGTATCTGGACACCACCAGCGAGCCGGACAACGAATACGGCCGTGTCGCGATGGCCCTGGCGGAGCGCCTGCGCCTGCCGTTGCGCGGGCGGGCCCTGGTCGATGCGCTGGAAACACGGCAGAAGGAGTTGTCCGCACGGCTGCAGCGCCTCGCCGAAGAATCTCAGCGCGTCAGCGCCGACATCGACCGCCTGCAGACGACACTCCGGCGCGCACTGACCTTGCGCTGGCCCGCGGCGGCCCATCCGCACACCGCGGGGTATGCACGGTTTCTCTCCAACGACGTCGGCGCTGCGCAGGGCTTCCTGCTGGGGCAGAGCGCCACTTACCCCGCGCTGGTGGCCAGGCAAGAGCGCCAGGCCCAGATCATTCAGGACCGCCTCGCGCTCGACCGCAGCCTGACGCAACTGGACAAGCTGATGCGCATGCGCCAGCTCGCGCGGCTGCGTGTCCAGTTCGACCGCCATGCCAATGAACAATCGCGGCAGGAGCTGGAGCGGCTGGCTCGCTGCGAAAACATGCCACTGTAGCGGGTGATCGACCTCAGACAAGCCCAGCCGCTGGCGCGGCCAGCACATGCCGGTAACGCTTCATCGGCCCGGTGTCGGCGTAGCCCATCCAGCGAGCGACCTCCTCTTCGGTGTGGCCGTTCAGCAGTTGCCGCACGGCAAAGGTGTGCCGCAAGCGAAACGGCGACCCCCCCTGGACCCCCGCTTCTTCCATCACGCTGACCGCTGCGCGGTGACACGCAGGATGCGACCAGGGCTTTCCGGCCGTCGTGGACGGAAACACCCAGCCGGATTGCTGCATCGCCGGACCTTGCGATGCGCGCACATCGAGCCAGAATTTCAGCTGCCGCGCCGCCCATGGGGCGATCGGCACCTGGTGGGCGGACGAACTGCCATCCGCCGCCACGGAAAGCCGCCACGGCACACCAGCCTCGGATCCGCCGTCGATGGCCACGTCACCCACCGTCATCACGCGGACCTGCCCAGGTGCCAGGCCAGCGCCGAGCATCAAGGCCACAGCGGCCCGGTCGCGGATAACCTTCCAGGTCGCACCGCCGGACACATCGAGTGCCTTGAGGGCAGTGCAATGCTGGATCAGGGCAACTGCCTGTGCGTCGGTGAGCACGTCGGGCACGGGGGTCAACGCCGAAGCGTTTGCATAGCGGTAAGGTGCCTCCTGCATCAGCAAAAGCGGTGCCTCGACAGGATCCAGCCCGCTCGCATCACGGCCATGGTTGAGCACACGGTCGATCAGCTGCAGCAGGCGCCACGCGTAGCGCGGGGTCAGTTCAGCGTGTTCCCTGCCGGTGCGGCTCTGGCGCTGCGGCCGTACGGCGGCAAATGCGAGGAACGACAGCAGATCCCCGCGCGTGAGCGCCTGGCCGGGATCAAGGTGAACGCTTCGGGTAGCCGGATCCTCGCCGAAGGGCGCGCAATAGGCGATGAACGCCTGCCACATGTCGGCGTAGATCTGCGCTGACTCCTCCCGCAAGGCGCCCTGCTGCCGAGGTCCACGCGCCGGGGACGAGGCCAGCCATGTGGCGAACTGGGACTGCAGCGCATCGGCGAGTTGATCGCCATCCGACGTGGAGAACAAGGGAAGGGTGTCGCTGTGCATGAAAAGATACTAACGAAAAAGCCCCTGCCTCACAAACAATCAGCGAGCACTGCCGCCTGTTTTTCTATCTTTCTATCTCTTGTCATATCGTTTAGCCGTTAGTATCTTTGTCGGGACGGAAGGCAAACGCCTGCAATGCAGCGACGTCTTTGATCAGCATTCCGCGGCTGCCCAGGCAGACCAGCCCCTGCTCGTTCAGCACTTGCAGCGCCTGGTTGGCCCGCTGCCGGGAGACCCCTGCCAGCAATGCGACCTCGGCCTGCGTCAGATCAAGACGTGGACCGGGATCAAACGCCAGATCCGGGTTGTAGAGGCTGGCCAGGCAAGCCGCGACGCGGGCATCGGTGCCGAGCAGCCGGTCGTTGCGCAGCATGCCGATGAACAGCCCGAGCCGGGCGTTCATGAGGTGCTGCAGACAGTGGTTGAACGGCAAGCTGCCTTGCCGCAGCGCCTCGAAGGTAGCCCGTGGCACCTGCGCAATGCGGCTGTCGCGCAGCGCGATGACGTCGTAGCGGAATGGCTCGTGGCGCAGCAGCGAGCCCTCGCCGAACCAGGCTCCACGCGAAGAACCAGTGAGCGTCGTGATGCGGCCATCGGCTGCCGTGATGGACATCTTCGCCAGCCCGTCAATCATGCCGAACCAGTGGGATGCTGCATCGCCGACACCGACGATGGCCTGCCCTGCCTCGACACGGCGTTCGGTCGCGGTCGCTACCACCAGGGCGCGCTCGGACGGGGTCAGCGCACGGCCCCAGGTGGATTGGTCGATGACAGCGTGCAGTGTGTGGATCAGCATCCTGCCATCGTAGGCCCGGAGCGCCTCCGACCACCAGTGCAGTGATACAGGTGACACGCTGACAGCATTGGCGTGACAGACCGATTAGGTTTGTCAAATCAATTGATAGGTTCTATCTTATGGGGCACGCCGACTGCGGCGAAAATCGGCCCATACCCGCTTGCCATTGCCGGAATCCGTCCTGATGAACACCACCCTCCCGCCCGCCGACATGAACCTGTGCGTGGAACAAGCCCTGTCCGAGGACATCGGCCAAGGCGACGTCACCTCCGTGCTGTTGCCGCGCGGGCAGATGGTGACCGCCCGCGTGACCACACGCGAGGCCGCCGTGCTCTGCGGCCAGCCGTGGTTCGCGGCGGCGTTCCAGATGATCGATCCCACCATCTCGGTGACGTGGGCCGTGCCGGAAGGCAGCCGTGTGCAACCCGACGACCTGCTGTGCACGGTGACTGGCTGCGCCCGCGCGATCTTCACCGGCGAGCGCACGGCGCTGAACTTCCTGCAGACACTCAGCGGCACCGCCACCTCCGTGCGGCGCTATGTGGATGCCGTGGCCGGCACGGGTGCGCGCATCGTCGATACCCGCCAGACGCTGCCCGGCCTGCGCAGCGCGCAGAAATACGCCGTGCTCGTCGGCGGCGGCCTGAACCACCGGTTGGGGCTGTACGACGGGTTCCTGATCGAGGATGTGCACAGCGCCGCTGCCGGCGGGCTGCGCGAAGCCATCCACTACGCGCGCGCCATGGGCCTGAGCGTGCCGATCATGGCGGAGATCCGCACGCGCGAAGAAACCCGCGTCGCGCTGGACGAGGACATCGATCTGCTGCTGGTGGAGAGCCTGCCGCTGGAGCTGGTCAAGACGGTGGCGCGCATGGTGCATGAGCACCGCGACTGCGGCGGACGCACGCTGGTCGAGTACTCGGGGGGCGCGTCGCTGGAAACCGTGCGCTCGCTGGCGGAAACGGGGGTGGACCGCGTCGCAGTGGGCTCGATCACCAAGCACCTGCGCGCGGTGGACATCACGATGAAGATCGTGAAGTGAAGTGACGCAAGCTCACGCCACCGGGCAGGTCGGTGTGAGGGTCACGAAGTACCAGCCGGTGCCATCCTCCAGCGAATACGAACCGAGGTTGCCAGGCCGCAGATCGATGGTCAGCGCCTGCCCGAGCAGGTAGGCGCACTGGCGCGTGTCGATGTAGAACGGCACGGCGCCCACCGTCCCGACACACTGGTCGGTCACGGTGAGCGACAGGTCGCCGGGATTCAGCGCCAGCGGGTTGCTGCCGTCACAGCAGCCCCCCGACTGGTACAGCAGCATCCCGGGATGCTGCCGATGCAGCGTGGCCAGATGGGCCAGCGCTGCCTCGGTGGCCAACACGCTGGTGGACACGGCAAGTGTCGTGTCCGCGGGCATCAGAAGAAACCCAGCGCGTTCGGCGAGTAGCTGACGAGCAGGTTCTTCGTCTGCTGGTAGTGGTCCAGCATGGCCTTGTGGGTTTCGCGGCCGATGCCGGATTCCTTGTAGCCACCGAAGGCGGCGTGCGCCGGGTAGGCGTGGTAGCAGTTGGTCCACACGCGGCCGGCCTGGATGGCGCGGCCCATGCGGTAGGCACGGCTGCCATCGCGGCTCCACACCCCAGCGCCCAGACCGTAGACCGTGTCGTTGGCGATGGCCAGCGCTTCAGCTTCATCCTTGAAGGTGGTCACGGCCAGCACCGGGCCGAAGATCTCTTCGCGGAAGACGCGCATGTTGTTGTTGCCCTTGAACAGGGTCGGCTGGATGTAATAACCGCCGGCCAGTTCACCGCCGAGTTCGGCACGCTCGCCACCGATCAGCACCTGGGCACCTTCGGCCTTGCCGACATCCAGATAGGACAGGATCTTGTCCATCTGCATGGCCGATGCCTGCGCGCCCATCATGGTGTCGGTGTCGAGCGGGCTTCCTTGCTTGATCGCCTTGACGCGCTCAAGCACGCGGGCGATGAAGGGCTCGTAGATCGATTCCTGGATCAACGCGCGCGACGGGCAGGTGCAGACTTCGCCCTGGTTGAACGCGAACAGCACCATGCCTTCGATCGCCTTGTCGAAGAAGGCGTCGTCGGCCGCCATGATGTCCTCGAAGAAGATGTTGGGCGACTTGCCACCCAGCTCCAGCGTGGCCGGGATCAGGTTGGAGGCAGCGGCCTGGGCGATGACGCGGCCGGTGGCGGTCGATCCGGTGAAGGCGATCTTGTTGATGCGCTTGGACGTTGCGAGCGGCATGCCCGCTTCACGGCCGTAGCCATTGACGATGTTCAGCACGCCCGCCGGCAGCAGGTCGGCGATCAGCTCGGCCAGCACCAGGATGCTGATCGGGGTCGATTCGGCCGGCTTCAGCACCACGCAGTTGCCTGCGCCGAGGGCCGGAGCCAGCTTCCACGCCGCCATCAGGATCGGGAAGTTCCACGGAATGATCTGGCCTACGACGCCCAGCGGCTCCTGGAAGTGGTAAGCGATGGTCTCGCCGTCGATCTCGCTCAACGCGCCTTCCTGCGCCCGCACACAGCCGGCGAAGTAGCGGAAATGGTCGACCGTCAGCGGGAGGTCGGCGTTCAGCGTTTCGCGGATCGGCTTGCCGTTGTCCACGGTTTCGGCATAGGCCAGCAGCTCCAGGTTCTGCTCGATGCGGTCGGCGATCTTCAGCAGGATGTTGGCGCGCACGGCCGGGGGCGTGGCGGCCCAGCCGGCCTTGGCGGCGTGGGCGGCGTCCAGCGCCAGCTCGACGTCGGCTTCGTTCGAACGAGCGACCTGGGTGTAGACCTGGCCGCTGATCGGGGTGATCACGTCGAAATACTGGCCATTGACCGGAGCGACCCACTCGCCGCCGATGAAGTTGTCGTAGCGGGCCTTGTACTGGACCTTGGCTTCCGGGGTGTTGGGCTGGGCATAGATCATGGAATGTCTCCTGCGGTGTGACGGAAAGGTTGCGAACACCCGTCACTACGCGAAGGTCGTGCCAGCCGAAACCGCCTGGACAGACCACTGACCGGTTGCCACGGAATGGCCCGTTTCCTGCTTGAACCCTGTCCAACTTGCTGAACAAGGTGAACACCTGGAACACCTCGTACTGCAGCAAATCAGGGTATCCCGCCATCCACCTGAATTTCATCCGCCTGAAGCCGCGAATTGGTCGAATTTGAAATGGTCCATGTCGTGACGATTGGAAGCGCCAGACATAAGGGTAATTACTGAATGAGCAAGCCCACCAAGCCCCATCAGACCGCACCGATGACCGCGGCCCGCCTGCGGGAAGCGCGCCGCGCGATGGTCGGGGGACAGGCGGACAGCTTGGATCTGGCCGTGTGCGACCCTGCCCTCCTGCGCTCCTGGGCGCGCAGCCAGGCAGCCGGCCTATCTCCCACCGGGCGCGCGCCCGGCACGCCCCACGCCTCGGCCCTGCAACTGGCCCAGGCCCGCGCGCAGCAGCACGAATTCGTCGCCCACGCCCGCCCCGCGATGGAATTCGTCTACGAGCAGACCCGCGACAGCGACAGCATCGTGCTGCTCTCCGATGCGCAGGGCTTGTTGCTCGACACACTGGGCGACGCCGGTTTCGCCAACCGGGCCGAGCGGGTGGCCTTGCGCCCTGGCGCCAACTGGCACGAACAGTGGCGCGGCACCAATGCGATCGGCACCGCGCTGGCCGAGCAGCGCCCGGTGGTGGTCCACGGCAGCGAGCACTACCTGGAGCGCAACGGCTTCCTGACCTGCGCCGCCGCGCCGATCATCGATCCCGCCGGCACGCTGCTCGGCGCGATCGACATTTCCAGCGACCACCGCCAGTTCCACCGCCACACGCTGGGCCTCGTCCGCTCGGCGGCCCGCATGATCGAGCACCGCCTGTTCGAGACCCGCCACCGCGACAGCCTGCGCCTGCGCATCCACAAGTACCGCGAGGGCATCGCCGGGCTGACCGAAGGACTGGTCGCGCTGTCCGAGGACGGCTGGCTGATCGGGGCGAACATGGCCGGCCTGACCCTGCTGGGACTGGCGCGCCAGGACATCGCGGGGCTGCGCATCGACGCCATCTTCGAGACCACGGTGGAGACGCTGCACGGTCACAGCCGGATCGGCCAAGGCTGGCCGTTCGAGCTGCGCCAGATCGACGGATCCGTCCTGTGGGTGCAGGTGGAAGCCGGCCGCGGCGGCATTGACGTCACGCCAGCGCCGGACACCGCCCGGAAAACGCCGTGCGCCCTGGCCGACGACGTGGAGCGCACGGTCGTCGACTGCCAAGGCAACCTGTCGGAAGCCGCGCGCCGGCTCGGCATCAGCCGCACCACGCTCTATCGCCGCCTGCAGCGATAGCGTGGGGCGTCAGCGCTGACTCACGCGCGCAGAAAGTGCCCGAGCTTGTCGCGCTTGGTGCCGAGGTAGGCGGCGTTCTCGGGGTTGGCGTCGATCTCGTGCGGCTCGCGCTGCACGATGGTGATGCCTTGTGCCTCCAGCGCCAGCACCTTCAGCGGGTTGTTGCTCATCAGGCAGACCGAGCGCACACCCAAGTCCCGCAGAATCGCCGCCGCCGACTCGAAGCGGCGGCTGTCGGCCGGGTGGCCGAGTGCCAGATTGGCCTCCACCGTGTCCATGCCCTGGTCCTGCAGGTTGTAGGCCCGCAGCTTCTGCTCGATGCCGATGCCCCGCCCCTCGTGGCCGCGCATGTAGATCACCATGCCACGCCCGAGCGAGGCAATGCGCGCCAGGGCAAGCTGCAGCTGCGGGCCGCAGTCGCAGCGCAGCGAGCCGAAGATGTCCCCGGTCAGGCACTCGGAGTGGACCCGCACCAGCACCTCGTCGCCGGCCACATCGCCGCAGTGCAGCGCCAGGTGCTCGATGCCAGTGGAGCGGTCGAAATACGCGGTGATCGTGAACTCGCCGTGCGGCGTGGGCAGGCGCGCGCTGGTGCCCTTGTCGATATCAGTCATCCCGCGATTGTCGCCCGATCACGCCTGGAGCACCCCGCGGCGCACCTGGTCCCGCTCCAGCGACTCGAACAGCGCCTTGAAATTACCTTCGCCGAAGCCGTCGTCGCCGCTGCGCTGGATGAACTCGAAGAACACCGGCCCGAGCATCGTGCGCGAGAAGATCTGCAACAGCAGGCGCGGCCGGCCGTCCGCGGTGGAGCCGTCCATCAGGATGCCGCGGGTCTGCAGCTCCGCCACGGGCTGGCCGTGGCCGGGCAGGCGCTCGCCCAGCATCTCGTAATACACGTCGTTCGGCGCCGTCATCAGCGGCACACCGGCCA
>JBEANV010000064.1:0-6250 GCA_041165285.1 Pseudomonadota bacterium
GGGGTCACAGCCGGTGATGATTGGGTCTGGGGCGACCGTGTTGGGCACTGCGGTGGTCGGGGACGTGCTCTCGGGAGGCGGGCGTCTTCAGAAGTACATTACGTGGCCCATCACGGCGTACGGCCAGACCGCTGCGCTGAACGCGACGTACTTCGGACAGGAGCGATTTCGCTTCTACAGTTACGCGCATGTGATCCTGCCGGATCCGAGCGCGGTGAGGGTGAGTTAGTGGCCACGTATCCATCTGGAGTCTTCACCGTCCCGACGCGCGTTATTGGGCAAACGATTCAGGCGTCGTGGTTCAACGACCCGAACGCCGAAGTCACCGCGATCGAAGACGCGCTGAAGAACGGCATCACGCACCCGGTCACGATTGCCGGAGCCGTGACGATCTCCACTGGAGGATTGACCGTCTCCACCGGGTCCGTGAACATCAGCGGGCCGTCGTCGGTCGCCACGCTCCAGGTCAACGGCAACTCCACCTTCGCCGGCAACGTTGTCTTCACGGGGACCGTCACGCTGCCCCCCACGACGTTCCCGAACGTCGTGACGCTCTCGTCAGGGGCCATTGTCAGCACCGGCATCATCAGGCAGGACAGTCTGCCGATGTTCAACGTCTGGTCCTCCGCGACGACGACACGAGCGGGCGGGTCCAGCGCCGCGGGGGTCAACTTCACCAGCCAGGACTACGTACGCGGGACCGTCGAGCACAGCACTGGCGTCGCGTCGTCACAGGTGCATATCGGCACGACCGGGGTCTACCGGGTATGCCTGCACGGGCTGGTGAGCGGTCCCAACGACTCCCCGACCGCGACGTTGACCCTCTGGCTCAATGACGCCACCTCGCTGCTGCAGGCCGTGGCAAGCCCGGTTCCGTCCACTGGCCCGGTCGGTCCGCTGACCCTTGCCACGCATCAGGATGTGCGGATTGCCTCGACGGGGTATCTGACGCTGGTGGCCGCGGCCGCGGGTGGGGCCGCGACGCTCACGTTCGGGAGCACGTCGCACCTGACAGGCCTGCGTCTGATGGGGTCGTTCCTTGGCTGACATCGGGTTCGTCCGCCGCTCGCTGCTGGGCATCCCAGACGCCACGACACGACAGGTGTTGCTGACCGTCTTCGAGCATCTGATGGGCAACTTGACGTTCGGGGCCGTCGATCCGGACAACAAGAAGGCCACGAACTTTCAGATGACGCATCAGCCCTCGACCACGGCCGCGAGCACGGGAGAGTTTTCGATCATCCACCAGATGGAACGGGTGCCACATCTGGCGATCCCGGTGCTCGATTTGAGCCAGCCAGGCGCTAGAATAGTGCCGATCGAGGTGGTTCGGGCAGCCGATTCCAGGCGAATCTTTCTGAAATCCACGAGCACCGGGGCGCTCGTGAGTTTCCTGGTGGAGTGAGATGACACAGACGGTGAAGCGTGTCTGCATCATGGGCACGGCCCAAAGTTGGAAGAAGTCGCCGTGGGCCGATGCGTCGTGGGAAATCTGGGGACTCAACGACGGGTACTGCCTCCTGCCGCCGCGGTTCAACCGGTGGTATGAACTGCACCCGCTCGACAAGATGGCCTTCCGGTCGCGGACCCAGACCGTCATCGCGAAGGAGAGCATTCCCGAGGGGCACTACGTGCGCCCCGAGGGGCATCTGGACTGGCTCAAGGCGCAGTCCGCCGCGGTCCCTGTCTTCCTGCAGAAGGAACCGCCCTCGGACTGGCCGGCGAACGCGCACCGGTTCCCGATCGAAGCGGTCGAAGCGGAGTTCGGCGCGTACTGGGCGAGCGGTCCCGCTTACATGCTGGCGCATGCCGTGCTCGAAGGCTACACCGAGATCATGGTCACCGGCATCCATCTGGCGACCGAGGCGGAGTACCGCGAGCAACGGCCGCAGTGGGAAATGCTGCTGGGGCGAGTCCTGGGACGGTCAGTCACGGAATCCACACGTCCCGGGTTCCGCGTCTATACTGGCGCGGTCACGATCGTGCTGCCGGATGAATGCCCCATTCTCAAGCACGGCTGGAAGTACGCCTACGAACCCAAGCCCGCCCCTCCGGCGAATCCGTACCGCGATGAACTCAAGCGCACTGTCAGGGCGAAGAACGACCTTGCCACCAAGTTGATTCACTGGCCGGTGGGCAAGGACAAGTCGGCGGAGATGGAACAGTTGCGGCGGCTGGACGTGATCGAGGACGACTGCCGGCACCTCTTGCAGATGGCGGCGCTGGCGGCGGATTACGGGCCGATCCAGGCCAGTCTCGGAGGCTGACATGCCCTACCAGCCCGGCACGCCCGGCAGCGATCAGGTGCCCACGTCTGGGCCGTGGCAGCAGGATCCTACGCTGCGTCAGTTGATGCAGGCGGCGATGGCGGCTGGGACTGCAGCCCGCGGGAGCCAGACCGCTGGCCAGCTGCAGGCGTGGCAGGCGCTGAACCGGTACGTCGCCGCCAATCGTCAGCGGCTCGGGATTCCCAACAACTACTACCCAGACCCGAAGACGCAGGGGCAGACCCTGTACGACCCGAACCAGAATCAACTGCGTGACGCGGCGATCACGGGCGGGGCACTGGCGGCTGGAGGCTACGGGCTCGGTGCGCTCTTGGAAGGGCCGACACAGGCTGCCACGTCGGCATCACAGGCCACAGGCGGACTGTTGCCGAACACGACGCCGGTGCCGTACTCGGCCGTCAGCCTGATGCCACCCACAACTCCGCTGGGAGGCGTGGCCGCGGCGCCGGCGGCGACCACTGCGGCTGGTGCAGCCGGTGGGTCGGCGCTGGACCGTCTCCGGAGTTCCCTCACGTCTCCGAACGGGGTCGCGCAGTTGGCCGCGCTGATCCCGATGCTGTCAATGGCGACGAGCGGCGGCGGCGGTGGCAACGGCCAAGACGCGGGCGAGTTGGATCGGATTCGGGCCATCACGGAGGCGCGGATGCGGCGGGCCGATCCGTTGCATCAGGTGGCGGTGCAGTTGGCGTACGGGCGGGCGCCTCTCAGTGCGCGGCAAGGGATCGCGCTGAATAACGTGCAGCTGCCGGAGTAACCCTATGGCGCAAGTCACCCTCGACACCACCCCGGATCAGGATCCGAACTGGCACCTGCCGACCAGTACACCCCAACCGCTCATCGGGAACGCCGAGGAGCAGGCCAAGGCGATCTACGGCAACCGGTGGGATGCGGACGCGCAACAGCAACTCGCCCATCGGCAGTCGCAGGGACAGAGCCTGGACGACATCCTGGCCCACACGCGCGAAGACGTGGCCGCACGGTTCCCGACCGGTCCCGCCACGGGATCACGGTCGCCCACGGTCCCCAATCAGTTCGACGATCCCTACTCCAACCAACTGGAAGGCATCGCCAAAGCCCAGATGGGGGAGGTGCGGAGCAACCCAGGTCTCGATCAGTTGATGGCGTTTCTCAACCAGCAGTTCTCGCAGTTGAGCACGCACCCAGGGTACCAGCCTGAAGACCTTGCCCTGTTGAACACGCAAGCGTTGGAGCCGATCGAACAACGCCGGAAAGCGGACCAGCAGCATGTGCTCGAGCGCACCGCCGCGCGTGGGTTCCTTCCGTCGTCGGGATTGACCGAGGATCTGGCGCAGCAGGTGGACACGGAAGCCAACCGCCAGCGCACCGTGGCGGGACGGGATCTGGGCATTCAGGCGATCGGGCAACGACGGGCGGATCTCAGCCAAGCGATGGACATCGGCCGGGCGATTGGGCTGGACATTCCGAAGTCGCAGCGGTCGGAAGAGCTGAGCCTCGCGCAGTTGCTGTACCAGATGCCGCGCAATGCGCTGTCGGATCTGCTGGCGGTGCTCAACGGCTCTCCGAATTCTAGTGACGTGTTCGGGCAGGGCCTGCAATCGCAGCAGGCCAGTCTCCAGGCGCAGCAGCAGGCCGATGCTCGGAACGCGGCGTTGATGACGGAGATCGGCGGCATGTTGGAGCGCATCTTCCGAGGGGGTTCGTAGGTGCCGAGCCTACTCGATCCAGGGTTCGATCCGGCTGGTGGGACACCGCTGGACGTGTCTGGATTTGTGCCAGGTGGTGGCACCACTCAGTCGCCAAAGAAGAAGACCGACTGGAAGGCCTTAGCTCCGCTACTGGCGATTCTCCCGGCGGTGCTGGCGAAGTCTGGGAAGGTCGGTGGGGCGGCTCTGTTGCGCGGGTACACGAACAGCGAATCACAACGGAGAGAACAGACCCGGAAGGACGATCTCGACGCGCAGAACGCGGAGTATCGGCAGGCGGCGCTCTCCTCACAGGCCGGAGCACGGAGGGACACTGCCGCCAATGCGGAGTCCGTACGCCGGCAGCAGTTCCTCGACAAGTTCCCAGCCGGGTTCGAGGATCTGGACAGCCAGCAGGCCGTTGATGCGTACCTCCGCCTGCAAGCCGCGCAAGGGGCTACGCTCGGCATCAACGAGCAGGATCTTCGGGCGTTGGCTCCCGCCCCAACCACGCTGCAGACCAAGGCGGCGAAGAAGAAACTCGCGGAGCTCGACAAGCTGCACGGCACGAAGCTGATGGAGATGGGGCCGCAGTTCACCTACCGGCTACCGGGGGAAGAGAACCCGATTACCTTCGATGAGTTGCTGAGCCGTGCGGGGCAGGCGCGCGATCCGAATTATGTCGCGCCGCCAGCGGTGGCCACAGACAAGCGCGGCTTCGTGGCGAAGGACATCACGCTCAACGGCAAGCGGATGACGGCGAACTACGATCCCGACACCGGGAACTACTACGCGGTCGGTGACACGAAGACGCCGCTGACCGGAACGATTCTGGAGTATCAGCGGCCACCGCAATCCACCGCCGATCCTGACGCGGCAGCGATGCGCCGCGAGACGGCTCGCCTCAATCTCGAACTGCTGCGTCAACGCATCTCCACCGCGACGAGCCGCGCGACTACCTTGAGCCTGTCGCCGTCCCAGCGCGATGCCTTGGCCGATGCCGCCACGCTCAGCGACCTCGCGACCTCCGTTCTCCAGGCGGGTACCGAAAGCGACTGGAACGGCACGGGCGGACTGGGCTCGGGGACCATCGCCGCCTGGATGGCGAAGAATTTCGGCACCGGCAGTCAGCAGGCCGTGACGTTGCGCGCGAACATCTCGAACATTCAGGGCACGATCGCCAAGCTCCGCGGCGGCACGAGCTTTACGCCGAATGAGCAGCGCCTCCTCGAGCAATACACGCCGACCGTCAATGAGGCGCCCAAGGTCATCATGGGCAAACTCAAGGCGCTGCAGAACTTCCTCGCCACGAAGGCGGAGAGCTTGATCAGCGTGGCGGCCAGTGGCCCGCAGGACGCGGCCACGAAGATTCGCGGGCAGGCCGACGCGCCGCTGCCGGCGCAAGGACCGACATCCACTGCGGCACCGCCGCGCGTGAATCCGTTCCGGCGCTGATGGCTGACCAAGATCCCGTTGCCGATTACCTCCGCACCGTCCCAGGCTCAGACCGCCTGAGAGCCGCGGCGTGGGATGCGGCCTATGCCACCGATGATGCCGAGGCCGAACGACGTCTACGCGCCTTGCAGGTCTCCGATGAGGTAAAGGCGAAGCTCTGGGAACTGCGGGCACCGTCGCAGCCCGCGCCAGCGCCGAAGGGGATCGGTACGCAGGTTGTGGAAGGCGTCAAGCAGATGGCCTCAGACCTCAACCCTATTCCGATGATCGATTCACTGGGCCGGGCGTTGATTCCGCAATTCGTTGGAGATGCCATCGGATTGAACACGCCATCAGGTGGACAGCGTCCGGGCGCTCCGCCGTCTGGTCCCGTGAACGCGGTCAACGCCATCCTCGGCGCCAGCTGGGAGGAATTGAAGCGCGCGAAGGAGGCGTGGGATAGCGGCGACACCACCCAGGCGGTTCGACACATCATGGGCAGTACGCCGGTGATTGGCCCCCCCGTCTCGCAGGCATCCGACATGATGCTGGCAGGCGACTACGGCAAGGGCATGGGTCGCGTGGCATCGATTGGCGTGCAGATGGCGGCGCCGGCCATCATCGACAAAGCTCGGAACGTCAGCGTGCGGTCGCCGTTGAAGAACACGAACCCAGTCGAGGCCGAGGCGGTGAACTTCTTGCAGCGTGAAGGCGTGCCGGTGGATGCGGCCACGGCGACTGGGAATCGATTCGTGCGCGGGGCGCAGCGTGGCATCGCGGATCAATCCCTCGGCGGCAGTGTCGTGGCCGAGCGCGCCAAAGCCGCTGAGGCGACTGCATTGGCGCGGACTGGTGATCGCCTGG
>JBEANV010000065.1:0-5325 GCA_041165285.1 Pseudomonadota bacterium
GGCGAAGGTGCCGGCGTGATGGTCGTCGAGGAATACGAACACGCCAAGAAGCGCGGCGCCAAGATCTACGCCGAAATCTCGGGTTTTGGCATGAGCGGCGACGCGTACCACATGACCGCGCCGAACGTGGACGGTCCGCGGCGCTCGATGCAGATGGCCCTGCGCAACGCCGGCCTCAACGCCGACGCGGTGCAGTATGTCAACGCCCACGGCACCTCGACCCCGCTGGGCGACGCCAACGAGACCAACGCGATCAAGCTCGCTTTCGGCGACCACGCGAAGAAGCTCGTGGTGAACTCCACCAAGTCGATGACCGGGCACCTCCTGGGTGGTGCGGGTGGCATCGAATCGGTGTTCACGGCGCTCGCGCTGCACCACCAGATCTCGCCACCGACCATCAACCTCTTCAACCAGGATCCGGCGTGCGATCTCGACTACTGCGCGAATACCGCACGCGAGATGCAGATCGACGTGGCCGTCAAGAACAACTTCGGCTTCGGCGGCACCAACGGCACGCTGGTTTTCCGCCGCGTCTGAGCGCGCACACCACCTCACGGCGGGCTGGCGATGCACCACGCGCCTGCCCTGACTCTGACCCTGCAGTCGGACCGTCTCTGGTTCGGAAGCCTCCGGGCGGGCGGGTGCGGCGGATTGCTCACCGTGCTGGGCTGGCTGGCCTGGCACACCGCACAAGCCGGTCCCCCCGACTGGCCGATGTGGGCGGCGGCGACCTTGTCGGCGATCCCTGCCCTGTGGCTGCTCCTGCAAGCGGACCCCGCGGCACAATGCGGCACGCTGGCCTGGCAGCCGGCGGAGGCCCTTTGGCACCTGCAACTCGGCTCGAACGGCAGAACCTGCGCGCCACGTCTCGGCCAGATCGACTGCATGGTCGCGGGACAGGACTGGCTGCTGCTGCGCCACGGCGGGCCCGACATCCCCTCGGCGTGGATTCCCGTGTCGCGCCGCGCACATGCCGCGCAGTGGCATGCACTGCGCTGTGCGGTGTTCAGCCCCGGTGCAACCCGCCCCACGGCCCCCGTTCCCGATGAGTGACGACACCGATCAGCTGCTGGTGGAGCGCGCCAGGCGCGGAGAGGTGCAGGCCTTCGAGATGCTGGTGGTCAAGTACCAGCGCCGCATCGAGCGCCTGATTGGCCGCTTCGTGCGCGATGTGGACCTCGTGCCCGACCTTGCACAGGAAACGTTCATCCGCGCCTACCGCGCCCTGCCCCAGTTCCGGGGCGAGAGTGCCTTCTACACCTGGCTCTACCGCATCGCCGTCAACACCGCCAAGAAGGCCTTGTCGGACATGAAACGTGATCCGGTGCTGACCGAAAGCGCGCTGGCCTCGTCTTCTGACGACGACGATGAAACTAACCGTCCCCGACACGAACTAAGCCATGACGAGACGCCCGAGGCGCTGATGGCCAGTCGTGAAATCGCGACCACGGTCAACGACGCCATCGACGCCTTGCCGGACGACCTGCGACAGGCGATTCTTCTGCGCGAGGTCGAAGGGCTTTCGTACGACGAGATCGCCTTGGCCATGGCGTGTCCGATCGGCACGGTTCGTTCGCGCATCTTCCGCGCCCGCGAAGCGATTGCCGTGAAGCTGCGCCCTTTGCTGGATACGAAACAGGGTCAGCGCTGGTGATGCGTGGCCTTGTCTGGAGTGCCTGATGACCGAACCCGACCTGCCCGCGGACCGGACCCGTGCCCGAGAGCAACTGTCGTCGCTGATGGATGGCGACGACACGTCCGACTGCGCCACCGCCGCCTGCAGCCATTGGCGCCAGGATGCGGACGCCCGTGCCCAGTGGCACGCCTACCACCTGATCGGCGATGTGTTGCGCTCGGAGGATCTGTCCCGGCGCAGCGGCGGCGATGCCGAATTCCTGCGCGCCGTGCGTGAACGCCTGGCGCAGGAGCCGGTGGTGCTGGCACCGACACCGGTGGCCGACACCGCCGTCACCCGGATCGCGGCCGGTGGCGGTCGGCGCGCGCGCTTCCATCTGCGCCGCTGGGTGGCACCGGTCGGAATGGCCGCAGGCGTGGCACTGGTCGCTGGCGCCGTGCTGGTCACGCGGCCAGGCGGCGGCTCGGACGGCCAGAACCTGGCCGCCACTTCCCGCGTCGACACAGCCCGTGCGCAGACCGACATGAAAGCGCCCAACGCCGACACCGAACTGGTTCGTTACCTCGACGCACACCAGCAGTTCCCCGGCACACCGGCCCTCGGCCCTGCACCGGGCTTCATGCGCAGCGCCGCCTACGAGCCGATTCCGTCGCGATGAGCGCACCCTCCATCGCCCGGCACCGCATCCGCTGGAAGGCCACGGTCGCGCTGGCCGGGGTTCTCGCCAGTCCGGCGCCGATGGTCTGGGCGGGCAGTCCGCCGCAGGACATCGTCGCCATCGTGAAGCGCATCCAGGACGCCGCACTGCGCCGCAGTTTCGTGGGCACTTATGTGGTCAGCCACGGCGGCCACATGACCAGTTCGCGCATCACCCACTTTTGCGACGGTCGCGACCAGATCGAGCGCATCGAGGCCCTCGACGGCCAGATGCGCCAAGTCTATCGCCACAACGACACCGTCCACGTGCTGTGGCCCGGCACGCGGACGGCGCTCATCGAGCAGCGTGAACTCGTCGGCCGCTTCCCGACACCGCTGCAGCCCGGTGACGGCGCTCAGCTCGACCAGTACGAACTGCAGACCGGCGACGATGAACGGGTCGCGGGCCACGCGGCACAGGTCGTGGTGTTCAGACCGCGCGACGCACTGCGCTTTCCGCGCCGGCTCTGGCTGGAGCGCCGCACCGGGCTGCTGCTGCGCTCGGATCTGCTCAATGAGCGGGGCGAGGTGCTGGAATCGGCCTCGTTCTCGGACCTGCAACTCAACGTCAAGCTGTCGGCCCAGACGCTGCTGCAGGAAATGAACCGGCTCGACGGCTACAAGGTCAGCAAGCCGGTGTACACCGCCACCAGCCTGGACAACGAAGGCTGGGCGCTGCACACGCCTGTGCCGGGGTTCGAGACCCGCCAGGTCGTTCGCCGGCCGATGGCGCCGTGGATCGCCCGTGCAGCGGCTTCCGGCGCGGCGAGCGCGGGGAGTACAGGCGACACCGCCACCATGGTCCAGGCGGTCTACAGCGACGGCCTGACGCATGTGTCCGTGTTCATCGAGCCGTTTGTCGCCACGCTGCACAAGCGCGAAGTGCCCGCCACGGTCGGCAGCACCAGCGCGCTGAGCCGCCGCCAGGGCGACTGGTGGATCACCGCTGTCGGCGCCGTGCCGGTCGTGGCACTGCAGCAGTTCATTGATGGCCTGGAGCGGCGCAAGCCCTGAGAAACCACGCCGGACCTCCCGCGTTTCATACTGCCTTCTCTTTCTGACCGCACTGGAATGGAACAACCGATGCCCGACTTCAATGTCCGACACGCTTCGCGTCGCTGGCTGATGGCTGCTGCCGCGTTGATCACCTCGGTCGGCCTGACCGCCACGCTGGTGAGCCACCGCGACGCCACGGCGCAGTCCTCCGCCGCCGCCGCAAAGACCCCCACGGCCGCAGCGGCACAGGCAGCCACCAGCGCGCCCCTGGTGCGCGGACTGCCGGACTTCGCCGATCTGGTGGAGCAGGTCGGGCCCGCCGTCGTCAACATCCGGACCTCGACCAAGGCCGTGACCGCTGCACGAGGCCAGGACGGCGCCCCGGACGCCGAGATGCAGGAGTTTTTCCGGCGCTTCTTCGGCATCCCCATCCCGAGGCAGCAGGATCCTCGCCGTGGACAACCCCAACCCCAGCCTCAGCAGCCCGATGAAGGCGAAGGCGACAGCGCGCCGCGCGGTGTCGGGTCTGGTTTCATCGTGGCGGCGGACGGCCTCGTGATGACCAACGCCCACGTGGTCGATGGCGCGGACGAGGTCGTCGTGCGCCTGACCGACAAGCGCGAGTTCAAGGCCCGCGTGGTCGGCGCCGACAAGCGCACCGACGTGGCTGTGCTCAAGATCGAGGCCACCGGCCTGCCCACCGTGCGCTTCGGCGATGTCGGGCGGCTGCGGGTGGGAGAGTGGGTGATCGCCATCGGCTCGCCCTTCGATCTGGACAACACCGTCACCGCCGGCATCGTCAGCGCCAAGGCCCGCGACACCGGCGACCTGGTGCCCTTCATCCAGACCGACGTGGCGATCAACCCCGGCAACTCGGGCGGCCCGCTGATCAACATGCGCGGCGAGGTGGTCGGCATCAATTCGCAGATCTACAGCCGCTCGGGCGGATACATGGGCATCTCGTTCGCCATCCCGATCGACGAGGCCACCCGCGTCGCCGACCAGCTCAAGAACGGCGGCCGGGTCGTGCGCGGCCGCATCGGCGTGCAGATCGGCGAAGTCACCAAGGACGTGGCGGAATCGCTCGGGCTGCCCAAGGCGGCGGGGGCGCTGGTGCGTTCGGTCGAGCCGGGCGGGCCGGCGGAGAAGGCCGGTCTGGAGGCCGGGGACATCGTGACCCGCTTCGACGGCAAGCCGGTGGACAAGTGGAGTGACCTGCCCCGCCTGGTCGGCAACACCAAGCCGGGCACGAAGAGCACGTTGCAGGTGCTGCGCCGCGGGGCGACACGCGATCTGGCCGTCACCGTGGCCGAGCTGGAACCGGAGGTCCGGCCGGTTGCCCAGCGCGGCAAGGCAGACCCGAAAGCGCCGCCCGCCAGCACCCAAATCGCATCGCTTGGCCTGACGGTCGTCGATCTCAGCGCCGATCAGCGCAAGGAACTCAAGCTCAAGGGCGGTGTGCTGATCTCTGCGGTCGAGGGACCGGCTGCCCGCGCCGGTGTGCAGGAAGGGGACCTGATCCTGGCGGTGGCCAACAGCGAAGTGTCCGAGGCACGCCAGCTCGAAGCGCTGGTCGCCAAGCTCGACAAGACCCGCCCGGTCAACCTGCTGCTGCGCCGCGGCGAGTGGGCCCAGTACGTGGTGATCCGTCCCGGCCGCTGAACGCGGCTCTGCGCTGCTGCACAGCTCGCGGAAACAGGCTCTGGCAGCAGCGCGCTACAATCGAACGCCAACACTGCGACCGGGCTACCCGACGCACACGCGTGTTGGAAGGCGCGTCAACGCTAGGACGTGCCTTTTTTTTGTCGCCGCGCGCATGCCCTCAGGCCCATGGACCACATCAGAAACTTCTCCATCATCGCCCACATCGACCACGGCAAGAGCACGCTGGCCGACCGGATCATTCAGCGCTGCGGAGGCCTGAGCGACCGCGAGATGGAAGCGCAGGTGCTCGACTCGATGGACATCGAACGCGAGCGCGGCATCACGATCAAGGC
>JBEANV010000066.1:0-4685 GCA_041165285.1 Pseudomonadota bacterium
CGGCCAGTCCGCCGAGCATCGAGCCTTCTTCGCGTGAACCGCCGTTCTGCGGCGCTGCCGCAAAGATGCGGCTGGCCAGACGCGAGAACGGCAGGCTCTGCATCCACACCGTGCCCGGGCCGGTGACCTTGGCGAAGAACAGGCCCTCGCCGCCGAACAGGGCGGTCTTGACCTTGCCGACGTACTGGATCTCGAAGTTGACGTTCGGCGTCAGCGCGACGATGCATCCCGTGTCGATGAGCAGGGTCTCGCCATGCCGCAGTTCGCGCCGGAGGATGCTGCCGCCGGCATGCACGAAGGCCAGCCCGTCGCCTTCGAGCTTCTGCATGATGAAGCCCTCGCCGCCGAAGAAGCCCACCGACAGCTTCTGCTGGAAGTGGATGCCCAGCGAGACACCACGCGCCGCGCACAGGAAGGCGTCCTTCTGGCAGATGAGTGTGCCGCCGAGCTGGCGCAGGTCCATCGGCAGGATCTTGCCGGGGTAGGGCGCGGCAAACGCCACGCGCTGCTTGGCGCTGGCGTGGTTGGTGTAGACGGTGGTGAACAGCGATTCGCCGGTGATCAGCCGCTTGCCTGCGCCGAGCAGCTTGCCCATGAAGCCGCCGCTGGCCTGCTTGCCGCCGTCGCCGAAGACGGTGTCCATGCCGATGCCGGCTTCCATGAACATCATGCTGCCGGCCTCGCCGATGGCCGCTTCGCCGGGATCGAGTTCGATCTCGACGAACTGCATCTCGGCGCCCTTGATCTCGTAGTCGATCGCGTCCATCGCCGTCGTGGCACTCGGGGGGTTCGAGGACGCGCCTGAGAATGAATCGAAGAGGGACATGGGCGTGTGTCGTGGGTGGTGAAGAGGAGCCGATTCTCCTCCGACTCCCCCGGCGCCGGTCAACGCTTCAGGGGTGCGCGCAGCCGGTCGAATGCCGACGGTGCCACATATTGCAGCACCGGTTTTGCGCGCCCCTGCGGGTCGAGCGCGATCACCACGCCATGCTCGGGGTAAAGCAGGTGGACCGTGCCATCCGCCGTGACCAGCCGCTCGTGCGCGGGGCCGAAACGCTCGACCGCAGTGGCCTCGTCGAAGCGGGCCGACGGCAGGAACACCAGCCCGGCCAGCGGGGCGGCGAGCGCGGCGGCATGGTCCGGCGACGTCAGCGTCAGGCGCCAGGTGCCGCTGGGCTGCGGTTCGCGGTGGGTGGCACGTTCGGCCCAGCCTTCGAGCGTGGCGGTGTCGGCCGTGCCGGTCAGCACCATCTTGCCCTGCACGAAACCGGCGCGGACACTCTCCAGGTAGCCTTCCAGGGTCAAACCGCCCTTCGCGTCGCGCACAAGGGCGAGCTGCAATGTCTCGCCGGGCCAGCGGCTGGCCGCCTGCTGCAACGCGCCATGGCCGAGGTCGAGGCCGAAGACGAGGCTGCTGCCATCGGGCCGGCGTTCGATCTGCCAGGGCAGCCCGGCCAGCGGCGCCGCGGCCACCGCGGCCGGCACACCGGCGCCGCGGAAGGTCTGCCAGACCCACGGCGCAACCAGCGCGATCACGAGGAAGGTCAGCGTTCCGACGAGCAGGAGGGCGACGATGCGCCCGGTGCCCAGCCGACCGGGGGAGTCATTGGATGGCATAGCCCATGGCCCGCAGGCGGTTGACGGAGAACTGGGCGGCGTCGC
Organism: Pseudomonadota bacterium; assembly: GCA_041165285.1. Lineage (GTDB taxonomy): Bacteria > Pseudomonadota > Gammaproteobacteria > Burkholderiales > Burkholderiaceae_C > Sphaerotilus. The sequence goes on from JBEANV010000066.1 coordinate 1,663, forward strand.
CCTGGCGGTTGATTTGCAGGAACTGGGCGTAGTGCTCGGCAGCACGGCGGCCCTGGCCCATGCCGTCGAGCGCGTAGGCCTTCATGAACAGCACGCTCGGATCGCCTGGCAGCACACGGTCGAACTGCTCCAGCGCGTTGAAGGCCGCGCCCGGATTGCGCAGCGCCAGGTGCAGCGAGGCACCGAGCTTGTGCGCCTGCGCTTCCTGCGGATAGATGCTGCGGGCGCTGTCGGCGTAGCGCTGGGCGTCGCGGGGCTGGCCCTGCGCCTGCAGGCACTGGGCCATGCGCAGGTTGGCGGCGTAGTCGCGGGGGGCCACCTTGAGCGCCTGGGCGAACTGGCCCTGCGCTTCGGGCAGCGCCTTGCGGCCCATGGCGAGTTCGCCGTTCTTGCAGGCTTCGATGGCGGGGCGGATGCGGCGAAGACCGGCGATGCTGTCCATGTAGCGTTCGCGCTGGCGCGGCGCCTTGGCACTGGCGGCGTAACGCGTGGCGGCGGCTTCGCGGGCGGTGGCCATGCGCTCGGTGCTCATCGGGTGGGAGGCGAACATGGTTTCGAGCATGCCCGGCTGTTCCTTGTGCTGGCTGACCAGCAGCGCGTGGAGCTGGGTCATGCCGGTGGCGGGATAGCCGGTGCCGACGAGGTATTCCTGGCCGAGTGCATCGGCCTGGCGCTCGTTGTCGCGCGAGTAGTTGGCCAGCAGCGCACTGGCGCCGATCTGGCTGCCCAGTCCGATCAGCGGCGCCCAGGCCGAGTCCTGCGCCGCCACCGCCAGCGACACCATCGCGACTTGCGCCACCAGGGCCTGTCCCTGGCGCTGGGCGGCATGGCGGGCGTTGACGTGGCCGAGTTCGTGGCCCAGCAGGGCGGCGAGTTCGGATTCGTCCTGCAATTCGACCAGGATGCCGCGGGTCACGCCGATCGCGCCGCCGGGGAAGGTGTAAGCGTTGACGTAGTTGGCGTTCAGCGCGCGCACGCTGTAGGGCATGTCCCGGCGGTGGACCTGCCCCAGCAGCGACTGGTTGACGCGGCCCAGGTAAGTGTTCACCTCTGCGTCCTGCACGGTGCCGAGGTCTTGCGAAAACTGGTACGGCGCTTGCTGGGTATCGACCTGGCGTTCCTGTTCTTCGCTCAGACCGACCATGATGCGTTCACCCGAGACCGGCGACACCGCACAGCCCTGCAGCGCAGCCGCGCTGGTGCCTGCCGCGAAGAGCCAGAGCGTGTCGCGCCGGGTCAGGCGGTTGCGCAGCAGGCGATCGGCGTGGGCGTCGTGCAGGTGGTCGGTCATGGGCGTGCCTCCGGAGGAGCCGAGGAAGCCGCGGAACAATTTGGTACCGCGGCGCAACGCCGGATTCTAGGCAGAGATCACGCCTCGAAGTCGATGCAGCCGTCCACGCTGGCTTTCAGCGACGCATAGAACGCCCCGGAAAAGACCATCGCGCCCGGCAGCACCAGCAGCATCGCCGCCTGCCCGAGGCCAAGCGCGGCCAGCAGTCCGGCCAGCAGCAGCGACAGCACCAGATCCGCCAGCACCCAGCACACGCCGTACACGACGAAGGCGCCGATGTTGCGCCAGCTCGCGGTGGCGCTGACAAACAGCGCCTTGCCCAGACCGGCGCCGGTGCGCACGATGATGACCGGCGCGTGCCAGATCGTCAGCACCAGCGGCAGCAGCAGCACGGCGCGCAGCACCATGCCTTGCTGCAGCGCGCCGATGGCTTCCAGGGTGGCTTCGGCGGAGGTCTCGCTGTCGCGCATCACGGTCCAGGCGTCGGCCATGCCGGGATCGAGGGCGTCGGCCAGCAGCAGCAGGATGAAGGACGCCAGCGCGTTCAGTCCGCCCAGTTGCAGGAGCGCCGGACGGGCTGACGAGCGCAGCGGCCCGATCAGGTGCGAAGGCAGGGGGCGCCCGCCTGCCTGGACCGCAGCGGCGGCGTCCACCCAGCCGGCAGTCAGCGCGGGAAGCAGCATGGCCACCAGCACCGGCCCGATCCAGGGCAGTCCCAGCAACAGCGCCAACCCGAAAACCATCATGCCGAACAGGCCGGCCAGCCCGAGCGTCTGCTGGCGCGCCAGCCGCACGCCGCTCAGCATCCATTGCAGGCCGTCCCGGGGCGTTGCTACGCGGAGTTTCATGGTGTGTTCATCGTGTTGGGCTTCAGCGCATCCAGTGCCAAGGGTTGGCGACCCGCTCGCGCAGCACGCGCTCGAAGTGGGTCGGGTCGTGCGGCTTGAGCATGCTGGCCTCGCGGGGCAGGTGGTAGTCCCACAGGCGCGAAGTCCAGAAACGCAGGGCGCCGGCACGCATCATGGCGGGCAGCAGGCGCAGCTCGTCGGCGCTCATGGGGCATTCCCGGTCGTAGGCAGCGACCATCGCGCTGGCACGCTGTTCGTCGAGGCGGCCGGTGTCGAGGTCGATGCACCAGTCGTTCAGGCACACCGCCAGGTCGAACAGCCACGCATCGACACCGGCGAAGTAGAAGTCGAAGAAGCCGGTCAGCTTTTCGTGGCCGGGCAGGCCGTCGAACATCACGTTGTCGCGGAACAGGTCGGCGTGGACCGGGCCGCGGGGCAGCGCCTTGTACGCGGCCGTCTCGGCGAGGTGCTGCTGGAAGGCCAGCTCGTTCTCGATCAGGCGGCGGGCGTCGGCGTCCATGAAGGGCACGACCACCGGCACCGTCTCGACCCACCACGGCAGGCCGCGCAGGTTGGGCTGGTGACGGGGGTACTCACGGCCTGCTTGGTGCATCCGCGCCAGCATCTGGCCGACCTGCTGGCAGTGCCACACCGACGGTGCGAGCTGGTGGCCGCCCGAGAGCTTGTTGACCAGCGCGGCGGGCTTGCCGCAGATGGTGTGCAGGATCTCGCCCATCGCGTCCGCCTGCGGATCGGGCACCGGGATGCCGGCGGCGGCCAGGTGCTTCATCAGGTGCAGGTAGAACGGCAACTGTTCGAAGGTCAGCCGCTCGAACAGCGTCAGCACCCACTCGTCGCCCCGGTCGGTGGTGACGAAGTAGTTG
>JBEANV010000067.1:0-3268 GCA_041165285.1 Pseudomonadota bacterium
CCAGACCACCCGCCTCGGTGACGATCAGCGAGCCGGCCGCCACGTCCCAGGGGTGCAGCCCGGTCTCGAAGAAGGCGTCGTACCAGCCCGCCGCCACGTAGCACAGGTCCAGAGCCGCAGCGCCCGGCCGGCGCAGGCCGGCGCACAGTGGCATCAGCTCTTCCATGATCTTCAGGTAGCGCTTGAAGTTGTCGCCCTTGCGGAAGGGGAAGCCGGTGCCGATCAGCGCGTCGGCCAGCCGGATGCGCTTGGACACGCGCAGGCGCTTGTCGTTCATGAAGGCGCCGCGGCCCTTGGTGGCGTAGAACAGGTCGTTGCGGGCCGGGTCATAGACGACGGCCTGCTCGACCTTGCCCTTGAATGCCAGCGCGATCGACACGGCGTACTGCGGGAAGCCGTGGATGAAGTTGGTGGTGCCGTCGAGCGGATCGATGATCCAGACATAGTCGCTGGTGTGCGAGCCCATGGATCGGCCCGATTCCTCGGCGAGGATGGCGTGGTCCGGGTAGGCGGTCAGCAGGGTCTCGATGATGACGCGCTCGGCCGCCTGATCGACTTCGGTGACGAAGTCGTTCGGCCCCTTGCTGGTGACGGTCAGGCGGTCGACGTCGAGACTGGCCCGGTTGATGATCGCTCCGGCCGCACGCGCGGCCTTGATGGCGATGTTGAGCATGGGATGCAAAGTGGTTTGCGACATGGCGGGGGGACTCCGGGGGACTCGAACGGCGGATGGCCGCGACGCGGTGCGCGTGGCGACGTGGCAAGGGGCTGGCGAAGAGAAAGAGCGGTGGTTCGCAAATGCGCTGAGCGGCTGCGGACCTAAGATAACCGTCCATTTTACGGTGCTTTGACCCCTTCATGCCAGACACGACACCCTTGCCACCCGATTCCACCCGCTTCGTCCTCGTCAACACCAGCCACCCCGGCAATGTCGGTGCTACGGCCCGGGCCATGAAGGTCATGGGATTTTCCGAACTGGTGCTGGTCGCGCCACGCTTCGGGAACGTGCTCAGCCAGGAGGAAACGGTGGCGATGGCCAGCGGTGCAGCGGACATTCTCGTGCGGGCGCGCATCGTGGCGACGCTGGAGGAGGCCCTCGACGGCGTGCAGGTCGCCTGCGCCACGGCGATGACGCCACGCGACTTCGGCCCGCCGACCGTGGCGCCCCGGCCGTACTTCGAGGAACTCGCCGCCAGTGCGGCCAGCGTCGCCTTCGTCTTCGGCAGCGAGCGCTACGGCCTGTCCAACGAGGACGTCTACCGCTGCCATGTCTGCCTGTCGATCCCGACCAATCCGGACTATGGCTCGCTCAATCTGGCGCAGGCGGTGCAACTGCTGTCCTACGACTGGCGGCAGGCGCTGGGCGGTTTCGAGGTCACGCCGCGCACCCGCGATCCACGGCTCGCGTCGGTGGACATGGTGCAGGGTGCGCTGGCGCATTGGGAGCAGGCATTGGTCCGCATTGGTTTCCTGAACCCGGACGTGCCGCGCAAGCTGGTGCCGAGATTGAACCAACTGTGCAATCGGGCGCAATTGACGCAGGAAGAAATTCACGTTCTGCGCGGAATTGCAAAATCTGTCATCGATTTCCACGAAAAGGGGCCGACATGATCCGGAGATGAACGCCGCCCCTCGCTTCCACCAGATCGATTTCCTCCGAGGCATCGCCTGCCTGAGTGTGGTCGCTTTTCATTTCCTGCACCGTGGACAGCAGGGCGGCTGGTTGGTGGAAGCGGCGCTGTCATGGCTGCAGTCGGCCGCGGCGCTCGGGCACATGGGGGTGCATCTGTTTTTCATGGTCAGCGGCTTCGTGATCCTGATGACGGCCGAAGGTGCAACGGTGCGGAGCTTCATCGCTTCGCGGGTGTCACGGCTGTATCCGGCGTTCTGGGTGGGGGTGCTGCTGACGGCGGCCGTGGCGTGGTGGTCGGGCAGCGCGGTGTTTGCGGTGACACCTGTGCAGGTGCTGGCCAATCTGACGATGGTGCCGCAGTGGGTGCAGGTCGAGTTCGTGGACGGTGCGTACTGGTCGCTTGCCGTCGAACTGCAGTTCTATCTGCTGGTGATTGCGCTGCTGCACTTTGGCCAGATGCGCCAGGTGGACTGGTGGATCGCGGCTTGGCTGCTCGTGTCCAGCGTCAACGCGGTGCGCCGCATGTATCCGCTGGAGTTCTGGCTCGATGCGCGCTGGGCGCCGCTGTTCGCGGCTGGCATGCTGTTCTACCGCATCAGCCGCAAGGGCTGGAATGGCCAGCGCTACCTGCTGCTGCTGTGGGCCTTCAGCCTGACGCTCTGGTATGGCTGGAGTGGGGCGGTGGCGTCGACACCGGGCCGCGAGGTGGTCGGGTTGGGGCTGCCGCTTCAGGTGGTGGCGTGCCTCACGCTGTTCCATGTGGTGTTCCTGGCCATCATCAGTGGTCGGTGGAAGATGCGGGCCTCGCCGCTGGTGTACTGGTTCGGGGCGCTGACCTATCCGGTCTATCTGCTGCACCAGAACATCGGCTACCTCGCGCTGATGGCGCCGGTGGCCGCCTGGCAGGCACTCGATTTCCATCTGCGTGTGCTGCTGGTGGTCGTCGGCGTGGTGGCGGCGTCGTGGCTGGTGAACCGCTGGGTCGAGCGGCCATTGTCGAAGCGCCTGCGCGCGGCCATCGATCCGGCTGGCGGGGCGCGCCGCCCGATGCACAGCGCACCGAAGTTGCGCCCGGGGGTCTTGGCGCGCTGACGCGGTGCACAGGGTCGGCGCGGTTTTTGTGTCGCGCCTACACTTGGTGTTCCTTGCCGTCCTCCCGAGTCCGCCATGTTCCGTCGCCTGAAAGAAGACATCGCCTGCATCCTCGAACGCGATCCGGCCGCCCGGTCGGTCTTCGAGGTGGTGACCTGCTACCCCGGCCTGCATGCGCTGTGGATCCAGCGGCTGGCGCACTGGTGCTGGGTGCGCGGGCTGCGCTGGCTCGGGCGTTTCCTGTCGCACCTGGGGCGCTTTTTCACGGGCATCGAGATCCATCCTGGCGCCACCTTCGGCCGCCGTGTCTTCATCGACCACGGCATGGGCGTGGTGATCGGCGAAACCGCCGAGGTCGGCGACGAATGCACCATCTACCAAGGTGTGTCGCTGGGCGGCACGTCGCTCGGCAAGGGCGCCAAGCGGCATCCGACACTGGGCCGCGGCGTGATCGTCAGCGCCGGCGCCAAGGTGCTGGGCAGCTTCACCGTCGGTGATGGTGCGCGCGTGGGCAGCAATGCCGTGCTGCTGCAGCCGGTGCCG
>JBEANV010000068.1:0-3962 GCA_041165285.1 Pseudomonadota bacterium
CCGCCTTCCTCGCCGAGATCGACATCGCCTACATCGGCTGGCAGCGGGTGCCGATCTACCGCTTCGGCATCGCGCCGAACAAGCTGATGGACTACATGATGGCCGGCTGCGCGGTGCTGCATTCGGTCGAGGCGGGCAACGATCCGGTGGCGGAAGCGGGCTGCGGGCTGACGGTGGCGCCCGAGTCCGCCGACGCCGTGGCGGACGGCCTGAAGCGCATGGCGGCCCTGACGCCGACCGAACGCCACGCGATGGGCGAGCGCGGTCAGGCGTTCGTGCAGGCGCACCACACCTACCCGGTGCTGGCGCGGCGCTTCCTGGCCGCCTGCGGAAGCTGAACCCCATGGCGATGGCCGAACCCGACCGCGTCACCGAACGCTACGCCCGGCGCGGCACCGACCCGGCCCTCGCCGATCGCTACAGCCTGCTGCAGCCCGATGTCTGGCAGACCGTGCAGGAGCGCCAGCGCGCGGTGCTGCAACTGCTGGCCCGCCACGGTTGGCACGACCTGCGCGAGCGCACGCTGCTCGAAGTCGGCTGCGGGGCGGGCGGCAATCTGCTGGAGTTCCTGCGCATGGGCTGGCGGCCGGAGCACCTGACCGGGATCGAACTGCTGCCCGAACGCCACGCCGAATCGCGTGCGGTGCTGCCCGAGCGGGTGGCGCTGCACCTCGGCGACGCCTGCACCGCACCGATCGCCGAGGCGAGCTGCGACCTCGTCTTCCAGGCCACGGTGTTTTCGTCGCTGCTGGACGATGCGTTCCAGCAGCGGCTGGCCGCGGCGATGTGGCGCTGGGTGAAACCGGGTGGTGCGGTGCTCTGGTACGACTTCACCGTGGACAACCCGCGCAACCGGGACGTGCGCGGGGTGCCGCTGCGGCGGGTGCGGGCGCTGTTTCCCGAAGGGCGGATCGAAGCACGGCGCGTGACGCTGGCGCCGCCGCTGGCGCGGGCGGCGTGCCGGGTGTGGCCGGGGTGGTATCCGGTGCTGAATGCGGTGCCGGTGCTGCGCACGCATGTGCTGGCGTGGGTCGGAAAGGACACCCGCTAGACTGCCCGGCTGACCTACAACTCACGGGAATCGCCATGGGCGCGCAGTGGAAAGCAAAGCACAAGGACCTGGCCTCCAACGCCAAGGGCCGTCTCTTCGGCAAGCTCGCCAAGGACATCATGATCGCCGCCCGCCACGGCGCCGACCCGTCGGCGAACTCGCGGCTGCGGCTGGTGATCGAGCAGGCGCGCAAGGTGTCGATGCCCAAGGAGACGCTGGACCGGGCGATCAAGAAGGGTGCGGGTCTGACGGGTGAATCGGTGCATTTCGAGCACGTGGTCTACGAAGGCTTCGCGCCGCACCGCGTGCCGGTGATGGTCGAGTGCCTGACCGACAACGTGAACCGCGCCGCCTCCGACATGCGCGTGCTATTCCGCAAGGGCCAGCTCGGCAGCTCCGGCTCGGTCGCCTGGGACTTCGACCACCTCGGCATGATCGAAGCCGAACCCACCCACCCCAGCGCAGGCGCGGACCCCGAGATGGCCGCCATCGAAGCCGGTGCGCAGGATCTGGAAGCCGGCGACGAGGACGGCACGACGCTGTTCTACACCGAGCCGACCGAGCTGGATCTGGTCAGCCGCGCCCTGCCCGCCCACGGCTTCACGGTGCTGTCCACCAAGCTCGGCTACAAGCCGAAGAACCCGGTGGCGCCGGACAGCCTGAGCGCGGAGCAGTTGGAAGAGGTCGAGGCGTTCCTGGCGGCGCTGGATGCCAACGAGGATGTGCAGAACGTGTTCGCGGGGCTGGGCGGCTGAACGAAGGACGACATGACCCAGCCGATCCAGCCCACGCGCCACGCCACCCTGCCACTCGGCCTGGTCGCACTCACCGCCACCGCCCGCGGCATGGTCAACCGCACGATGGAACGCGCTGCCCGGCAGGCGTTCGGCGAGCTGGTGCCCGCCCTGCAGCGCAGCGGGCTGTACGGACAGGCGTGGAGCTGGCTGAGCCTGTGCCCCGACGATGCGCAGGGGCCGGATGATCCGCACTGCCGCTACGTCGCCGGTGTGGTGTTCGGCTACGCGATGGCGAATGGGGAAGGCCACGCCGTGCAACCGCCCGCCGAGGCGCTGCCGCTGTCCGGCACGCTGGCGTGGCAGCCGCTGTCAGCCGGTCGCTACGCGGTATTCACGCACGTCGGGCCGTATGCGGAACTGCACCGCATCTGGGCCGCGATCTACCGCGACTGGCTGCCCGCGTCCGGCGAAACCATGCGCGACGCGCCACCGATGGAGCTGATGCTCAACAGCCCGCAGGACACGCCGCCCGAGGCGCTGCGCACGGAGATCTGGGTGCCGGTCAGTGCAGGCCAAGGCTGAGCACCGTGGCTACAATCGGTGCCATCGCATCCAAGCACCACTGCATCAGATGCAGACCAATGGACACCGCTGGAGGTACCACCCATGCGCACCACCCTGGACATTGACGACGACGTGCTCGCTGCCGCCAAGGAGCTGGCCCGGCATGAAGGCGCCACGGCGGGACAGATCGTCTCCCGATTGCTGCGGCGCTCGCTGACCGGGCTGGGCACAGCCACGGTGCCGACGGAACGCAAGCTGTCGGTGGCGGGATTCAGCCCCTTCGCGCCGCGACCGGGAGTGGTCACCACCCAGTTCGACGTGAACGCACTGCGCGATGCCGAAGGCATCTGAAGCCACCCGCGCCGTGCGCACGGCGATGCCGCCGGTGGCGCTGCTGGATGCCAACATCCTGATCGCACTGCTGGATGGCGGGCATCTGCACCATGCCACCGCGATGGCTTGGCTGGACACAAACCATGCCCACGGCTGGGCGTCCTGCCCGCTGACCCAGAACGGCTGCCTGCGCATCCTGTCTCTGCCGTCGTACCCCAACACGCAGCCGGTCGCCCAGGTGGCCCTGCGTCTGGCGCAGGCCACGGCGGGGCCAACCCACCAGTTCTGGGTCGATGACCTCAGCCTGCTCACCCCGGGCGTGTTGGCGTGGGACCGGGTGCTGAGTTCGCGCCAGATCACCGACCTGTACTTACTGGCACTGGCCGTGCAGCACGGGGGACGCCTGGTCACGCTGGATCGGGGCATTCCGCTGGCGGCGGTACCGGGCGCCGAGTCGCACCACCTGGTCTGCCTGTCCTGACGCTCAGTCCATTCAAGAATGTTGCCCATGACCGATCCCGCCACCGCCCTGCCCTTCCTCCCCTTCGCCCTGCCCGAGATCGGCGACGAGGAAATCGCCGAGGTCATCGACACCCTCAGATCCGGCTGGGTCACCACCGGCCCGAAGGCACGCCGCTTCGAGCAGGACTTCGCGGCCTTCCTGGGGGGTGAGCCGGGCATTGAGGCCATCGCCGTCAACTCCGCCACCGCCGGCCTGCACCTCGGGCTCGAAGCCCTCGGCATCGGCCCCGGCGACGAGGTGATCACGACGACGCACACCTTCACCGCCACCGCCGAGGTGGTGCGCTACCTCGGGGCGGACGTGCGGCTGGTGGACATCGACCCGGCGACGCTGAACATCGACCCCGCCGCCATCGAAGCCGCGATCACGCCGCGCACCAAGGCGATCATCCCCGTGCATTACGCGGGACTCGCGGTGGACATGGCCGCCGTGCTCGCCATCGCACGCCGCCACAACCTGAAGGTGGTCGAGGACGCCGCCCACGCGCTGCCGACCACGCACGGCGGGCGGCTGGTGGGCACGCTCGGCAGCGACATCACCGTGTTCAGCTTCTACGCCAACAAGACCATCACCACGGGCGAAGGTGGCATGGCCGTGACCCGCGACCCGGCGCTGGCGGCGCGGATGAAGGTGATGCGCCTGCACGGCATCAACCGCGACGCCTTCGACCGCTTCACCGCCAAGGTGCCGAGCTGGTACTACGAGATCGTGGCGCCGGGCTTCAAGTACAACCTGACCGACATCGCCGCCGCGA
>JBEANV010000069.1:0-6787 GCA_041165285.1 Pseudomonadota bacterium
TCTGGGTCGCCCCCGGATGGCGGGCGAAGAAGCCGAGCGCCTTGGTCTCCATGTGCGTGAGGTCGTGCGGCCCGTCGCGCAGCACCTGGTATTGCTGCGAGCGGTACTGGTGCATGACCGCATGGATCAGCTCCAGCGGGTGGTCGGGCGCCGCCATATGGTTGACATTGTCCATTGATTTGTCCATCATGGGTGACATTGTCAATCATCTTCAACCATGTCGACCCGGAATCCCATGACCGCTGACAACACCACCCCTGCCGCCAGCCGCGTCCAGCGCGTTCGCCACGAACTGCGCCGCCGCGACCTGACCGTCGCCCGCGTGGACACCCCCACACCCGGATTCCGCCGTGTCACCTTCACGGGCGCCGACCTCGCCGGCTTCGTCAGTGCATCGTTCGACGACCACGTCAAGCTCTTCCTCGACGCCGCGGACGGTGCGGAGCCGGTGCGGCGCGACTACACACCACGCCAGCACGACGCCGCAGCCGGTACGCTGGCGATCGAGTTCGCCCTCCACGGCGACGGCCCCGCCGCCGCCTGGGCCGCCCAGGCCACCCCCGGCCAGCGCGCCACCATCGGCGGGCCGCGCGGCTCGTTCATCATCCCCACGGACCTCGACTGGCACCTGCTGGTCGGCGACGAGACCGCCCTGCCCGCCATCGCCCGCCGGCTGGAGGAGCTGCCGGCCGGCGCCCGCGCCTTCGTGGTGCTGCACGTGGCGGACGCCGCCGACCGGCGTGCGCTGCCCAGCGCGGCCGAGGTGCGTGTGCAGTGGGTCCACGACAGCGCGGCGCTGCTCGACGCCGTGCGGGCGCTGGATCTGCCCGACGGCGAGGGCTTCGCCTGGTGCGCGGGCGAAGCGGGCGCCATGGCGGCGGTGCGGCGCGTGCTGGTGGACGAACAGGGCGTGGACCGCCACGCAGTGCGGGCCGCCGCGTACTGGAAACAGGGCGCGACGGCCCACCACGAGCACATCGACACTTGACCCCGCTTAACATGCGCATTCCCTAGAACCGGAGTGGTGCCATGAGCTTGTCGAACGCATTTGCGCAGGTGGTTGCCTTGGCGGGCAGCGCCGCCATCCGCTGGCGCCGCCGACAAGGCCCCGTGCCCGCCCAGGCCGTCGGCACCGCGCCGACGATCCCGGAAGCCCGCCCCCAAGGCCGCATGCCCACGCTGAAAATGCCCACCGCCAAGGGCTGGGCGCCAGGCCACACACCGACCGCCGCACCCGGCCTGCAGGTCAACGCCTTCGCCACCGGACTCGACCACCCGCGCTGGATGCACGTGCTGCCCAACGGCGATGTCACCGTCGCCGAAGCCTGCTTCCTGCCCGGCGAAGTGAACTCGCTGTTCGACCACGCGATGGTCAGCACGATGAAGCGCGCCGCCGCCACCGGTATCAGCCCGAACCGCATCACGCTGCTGCGCGACGCGGACGGCGACGGGGTGGCCGAGACGCGCGAGACCTTCCTGTCCGGCCTGAGCCAGCCGTTTGGCATGGCACTGCTCGGCGACACCTTCTACGTCGGCAACACCGACGGCGTGGTCGCGTTCCCCTACACGCCGGGCGCCCTGCGGATCAACGCGACCGGCCGGCCGCTGATGGCGTTCAAGCCGGGTGGCCACTGGACCCGCAGCCTGCTGCCCAGCCCGGACGGCCGCACGCTCTACGCCGGTGTCGGCTCGCTGAGCAACATCGCCGAGACCGGCTTCGAGGTCGAGGAAGGCCGCGCCTGCATCTACGCCCTCGATCTCGCCACCGGCCGCAGCCGCGTCTTCGCCAGCGGACTGCGCAACCCGGTCGGGCTGGCCTGGGAACCGGTGACCGGCGCGCTCTGGACGGTGGTGAACGAACGCGACGGCCTGGGCGACGAGACCCCGCCGGACTACCTCACCTCCGTGCGCGACGGCGGCTTCTACGGCTGGCCCTACAGCTACTGGGGCGGCACGGTGGACGACCGCGTGCCGCAGGACGCGGCGGCCGTGGCCCGCGCCATCGCGCCGGACTACGCGCTCGGCGGCCACACCGCCTCGCTCGGCCTGTGCTGGATGCCGGCCGGCACCCTGCCCGGTTTCCCCGACGGCATGGTCATCGGCCAGCACGGCTCGTGGAACCGCAGCACGCTCAGCGGCTACCGGGTGGTCTTCATTCCCTTCGTCGATGGCCGGCCAGCGGGGCCGCCGCGGGACATCCTGAGCGGCTTCCTGGCGCCGGACGAGTCGGCGTCCTACGGACGGCCGGTGGGCGTGGCGGTCGGGGCGGATGGTGCCAGCCTGCTGGTGGCCGATGACGTGGGCAATGCCATCTGGCGGGTCACCGGTTCCGGCCCGGGCTAAAACGCACACCGGTGCGGCACGCCAACATTCCGTTCACAACGGCACAGCAGAATCGCCGGGAACTTCCCGCACTTTCACCGCCATGAACCAGCCTTTCGCCGCCACCTCCCACTACGACGCCCTCAGCCGGATCTTCCACTGGGCCACGGCCGTCGCCGTGGTCCTTGCCTTCATCCTGGGCCCGGAGCACTTCGGCCGCCTCATGCACGACGGGCTGGACCCCGCCACGCGCAGCGACATCGTCTGGCACGAGTCGCTCGGCATTCTGGTGATGGTGCTGACCGTGTTGCGCCTGCTCTGGATCGCCCTGCGCCCGGCCGCGCCGCAGTTCCCGATGGCCGGCTGGATGCAGCGGACCTCCAGGCTGGTGCATGGCGCTCTGTGGGCGCTGCTGCTGGCGCTGCCCGTGACGGCGCTCCTGGCCCTGGGCAGCGAAGGCCATCCGCTGACGCTGCTGGGCGGCGTGCGTGTGGACCAGATGCCGCTGATTGCGCAGTCGCGCCTGGCGAATCTGGCCGACTGGGGTGACGTCCACGGCTTCCTGGGCGACGCCATCCTGGTCCTCGCCGGTCTGCATGCGGTGGCCGCGATCTACCACCATGTCGTGCTCAAGGACGGCGTGCTGTCGTCCATGCTGCCGCGCAAGGGCTGACGGGGACCAGCTCAGCGGGCCTGCAGCCGCTCGATTTCCCGGGCGACCATCCGGTCACGCAGGCCCTGTGTCTGCAGGGTGGTGAACACCACGACCCCGTGGATGGCCAGCCCCAGGGCCCAGCCCCAGATCGGCAGATGGGGGCCACGCTCGCCGCCGGTGACGGCGTGCAGCGCCAGCAAGCCCAGATGCACCAGCGTGAACACCAGCGCGTGGAGGAAGAAGCCCATCTTCAGCTTCACGCGGCGACGTGCCCGGCGCATCAGCAGGTCGTCGGTGTGGCCCGTGGTGACGGTGGCGGTGTGCATGGCGAACCTTTCTGGTCGGCAAGACCGTGTGCAGGAAAGAAAGAATGCCTGCAGCTTAGGCCTGCGCAGCGTCGCGCACCAGCCGCTTGCGACCAAGGGCCGCTGCGGGTGGCCAAAGGGCGTTGGCGTGGCGCGAACGGCGTTGGTGCGTCACAGGCTCAGTGCCCGCAGGCGCTGGTGTGCCGCATCGTCCGGGTCCGGCGGCACGCTCTGTCTGGCCCGCAGGTAGCGGCTGCTGAAGACCTCCAGGTAAGCCTCCAGCGTCTGCGCCGCGTGCAGATCCCCAGCCAAGGCCAGACACAGCGCCGCCACTTCCGATGTGCAGAAGTGGTGCGCGTGCGTGGAGCGGCGCAGCCGGTAGCGCGAGAGTTGACCGGGATGCAGGCTCAGCACCGGAAACCGGTTCAGGTACGGGCTCTTGCGGAAGATCTTGCAGGCCTCGGACCAGGTGCCGTCCAGCAAGATGAAGAGCGGACGCGCCCCGGCCTGCCCCGCAGGCACCAGCTCGGTGACCACCCGCTCGGGGGCTGCGAACTCGCCAGGAAACACCACATAAGGCTGCCACTGCGGATCGTCCAGCAGGGCCAGCAGCGCCGGGTCCACCACGACCCGCGACCAGCCGAAGGCCACCGTGTCCGGCACGACATCGGCGACCAGCCAGCCCGTGTTGCTCGGCTTGAGCGGCTCGAACGCGGCCATCAGCAGGCAGAACCCGGCGCGGGTCGGCACCACCGGTTGCAGGGCGCACAGGCAGTGGCTCGGGATCAGGCGGCAGCGGGCGCAGCGGTCCTTGCGGGGGTGGCCGCGATCGAGGTGCGGGCGAGTGGGGCTGGTCGCGAGACAGGAGGCGCGCAGGCGGGCGACGGCGTGGGGCATGGCGGGGAGTCTATGGCGCCCGCATGGCGCCGCATTGATCTATCGTGCGGTCCTGGACACCACCACTTGGAGCGCCACCATGGTCAGCAAGAACACGATTTGCCTCTGGTACGACGGCACGGCCCTGGACGCCGCGCACTTCTACGCCGAGACCTTCCCGGACAGTGCGGTGGGGGCGGTCCATCGGGCGCCGGGCGACTATCCGATGGGCAAGGCGGGCGACGTGCTGACGGTGGAATTCACCGTGATGGGCATTCCCTGCCTGGGGCTGAATGGCGGCCCGATCTTTCCGCACAGCGAAGCCTTCTCGTTCCAGGTGGCGACGGATGACCAGGCCGAAACCGACCGCCTGTGGGACGCCATCGTCGGCAACGGCGGGCAGGCCAGCGCGTGCGGGTGGTGCAAGGACCGGTGGGGGCTGTCGTGGCAGATCACGCCGCGGGCGCTGGTGGCCGCCATCGCCGATCCGGATCGGGCGGCGGCCAAGCGGGTCTTCGAGGCGATGATGCAGATGACGAAGATCGACGTGGCGGCGATCGAGGCGGCGCGACGCGGCTGACCTTGAAGCCGCTCGCAACGCCGGATGGCCGGTACATCGTCGTCCGTGGCCGCCTGTGGCGCGCGGCCAATCCCGGTCTCGCGCCAGACCTGCATGCGGCGCTGGTGCGCGACCTGATGCAGGCGCGGCGGGACATCCGGGATGCCGGTCGCGCAGGAGATGCCGAGCGGCTGGCGGCGGCCCGCGCTGCGGTCCACGCGGCCAAGGTGGCCTTGGGCGAGCGCGGCCCGGTCTGGTGGACCGATGGCGCCAAGGATTTCAATCGGCATCTGGTCAAGAACACGCCGTATGCGGGGTGGATCAGTGCAGAAAACCCCGCGCCGAGTCCGTTGCATCCGCCCTGAGATGAATTATCTCCATGCAGATAATTTTGGATAATTGCCACTGCTGACGGGGTGAAGCTGGTCGGGACTCGGCTGGCTACAATTGCGACAACACGGCCCCTGTCGGTTGATGCGCTTCGGTGCAAAGACTGCTCAGGGGTTTTTTCATGCCTTCACCCGCTCGTACTCGACGAACTGCCCGTTGAAGCCAATCTTGCGCGTGATGCGGCGGCGCCCGGTGTTGACGACGATGCCCGTTGGCACCTGGGTGGTCAGGCCGGCGTTGTAGTCGCGGAGGCGGGTGGACTCGCGCAGCTCTACGCCGAGCCGGGTCAGTGCCATCGGACCCAGAACCTCCAGCGGGCGGGCCGGAATGGGTTGCCCGGACAGCACGCTGCGCTTGGCCTTGGCGTACAGCCCCACGCCCAATCGCACCAGCAGCCCTTGGTCCACCAGTGCCTTCAGGGCGCGCTTGACCGACGCCTCGCTCCCGAACGCCTGGAAGTCCGCGGGGCGGAGGACCAGTTCATGGCGGCGCTGGACTGAGCGTTTGATGCGGTCGGTGATGTTCATGGCGACGGACTCAGATCAGGCATTCGAACAAGTTACTCTCGATCCCGACGCGCACCAACCCTTGCAGGACTTCCGCCGCAGGAGTGGACTTCGCGCGGCGCATGGTGTGGATCAAGGCGGTGCTGACGCACGCCGAGTACGACAAAGGAGCCTGGAAATGAACCTCTCCGACATCTCGACGCACTGGGTCGCGCTGCATGAGGCGCTTGGCTTGGGCGCTCCCATCGCCGACGAGGCGCACTACGAACAGACGCTCGCCGTCGTGGACCAGCTTTTCGACGCCGTGGCCGCTGACTCGGCGCATCCGCTGGGCGGGCTGGTCGAGATCCTGGCCGACCGCATCCGCGCGTACGAACACCGCGTGCATCCGTGGCCCGACACCAGCACCCCGGCCAGCGTGCTCGCCAGCCTGATGGAAGAGCACGGGCTGCGGCAATCCGACCTGCCCGAGATCGGCTCGCAGGGCGTGGTGTCCGAGGTGCTGGCCGGCAAGCGGCGGCTCAATCTGCGGCAGGTGCAGGCGCTGGCGGGGCGGTTTTCGGTGCCGATGGAGATGCTGGCGGGTTGAGCTGATCGAGGGTTCGGGGCGGTGTCGCCTCGCACCCGCGTCGGTACACTGACTTCCCTATGGAAACGGCCTTCAATCCCGACGTTTTTCGATGGGCAAGAGAGAGTGCCGGCCTTGCGCTGGAGGACGCGGCGCGGGCCATCGGGATCGTGTCCACGTCGTTGCTGGCGATCGAGCGAGGCGAGAAGGCGCCGTCGAGAACGACGCTGTCGCACATGGCGAAGGCGTACCACCGCTCGCTGCTGACGTTCTACCTGCCGGCGCCGCCGCGCAAGGGGGATCGCGGCGAAGACTTCCGGACGGTCGCCGCGGATCGGACGACGGCGGCCAATGCCGAGGTCGATGCGCTGGTGCGTGACCTTCGGGCGCGGCAGCGGCTGGTGCGCACGGTGCTGGAGGATGACGAGGACACGCAGCCGCTGGCGTTCATCGGGTCGGCCCGCGTGGCGGACGGGGTTGCGGCGCTGGTCCAGTCCATCGAGCAGCAGCTCGGCCTCACGCGCACGGAGTACCGGCAGAAGAACGACGCCGGGGAGGCGTTTGCCCTGCTGCGCGAGCGGGCCGAGCAGGCGGGCGTGTTCGTCT
>JBEANV010000070.1:0-3040 GCA_041165285.1 Pseudomonadota bacterium
TGCCGCGCGTGATCCTGCGCGCCGGCCTGCACCTGTTCGACCACAACACCCTGCGGCGCAGGATCACGCAGCAACTCGACCGGTTCGAAGCCGGCTGGGGGGCTGCGCCGGACCATGTGGATGGGCACCAGCACGTGCATCAACTGCCACAGGTCCGCCGGGTGCTGCTTGACACGCTGGAGGCGCGTTATCCCGATGTGGCCCGCCGACCCTGGCTGCGGGCGAGCCGGGCACCGCGCGAGGCCGCACTGCCCTTGCGGCGCAAGGCGAACGTGATTTCCTGGCTGGGTGCGGACGAACTGCAGCACGACGCCACCCGGCGCGGCTGGCAGTCCAACCGCCACCTGCTGGGCGTCTACGGCTTCGACACCGATGTGCCGGGCTACCGGGCGCTGCTGCAGCGCTGGCTCGCGCTGGCGCAGGACGGTGATCTGCTGATGTGCCACCCTGCCCGCCACGCACCGGCAAGCGACGTGATCGGCGCGGCGCGGCAGGTGGAGTGGGCGGTGTGGCAGTCCGACACGCTGCGCGACGACCTGGCGCAAGCCGGTGTGCGGGTCACGGCGCTGCGCAGCGTGCTGGCAGAACGATCATCCAGTGCAGCGTCTGGTGGGGCATGAGCCGCTGCGCCGGCACGTCGAAATTGAATTCCCCACGCAGCACCGGTCCGGACGACCACTCGTCCAGATCCGGCGGCGTCCCCAGCCGCACCGCCAGATGCCCGGCCTCGGCGAACGCCGATGGCTGCAGCCAGGGGGTGTGCAGCAGGTTGTCGTCGATCACGGCCGGGTGTTCCGCCGCGTACAGCCCGACGATGCCCGCCTCGAAACCCGGCCCGCGCACATAGCGCAGCGTGCAGCCCGCCGGAACCGCCTCCACCCAACGCTGGCGCACTGCGTCGGCCATCGCCTGAGCGGGATAGAACTCGTCGAGCCGCGTCCGGGACGAACGAGCCAGATCCGTCCAGCGCGGCGCGGTGTAGGCCAGCGCAAACACGCCGTGCAGCACCAGCGCCACCGCCACCCAGCGGCGCCATTCCAGGCGCACCGACCGTGGCCAAAGCGCGGCAACGGCGATCCCGAGGAGCTGGAAGGTCTGGATGCCCCAGTGGTCCTGCAGGCGCAAACCACCGAGCAAGGCCACGATCAGCACCCCCGCCATCGGCACGCCAAGCAGGCTGCTCAGCCAGATCCACTGCGGCTCCCGGCGGGCTTCGCCAGGCGGTTGCGCCGTGGCGGCCACCGGGCGGCGCCTTGACCACCAGGCCATCCCCGCCACCATCAGCAGCGCAGGCGTGAGCACCCGCAACTGGATCACCAGAAACTTGCCGATCCCGCCCAGACGCTCGCCGAAGGTCTGGGAGACACCGGCCTGCGTCGCATAGGCAACCGTGCTCCAGCCGTGCGTGGCCACCCAGGCCACATGGGGCACCAGCATCAGCAAGGCCAGCAGGACCGCCAGCAGCAGCCCACGCCGATGCTCGGGCCGCGCCAACGCACCGCTGCGCCACATCGCCAGCACCACCCCGAGCAAGGGCAGCGCGGCCTGGTACTTCGACAGCATCGCCAGCCCGGACACGATTCCCAGCATCACCCAGCGGCCGGTTTGCTGCCGCGCTGGGCGCGCGGTGTCGAGATGCGTCGCGCGCAGCGCCAGCAGCACCGCAGCCGACACGCACACCACCAGCACCGAGTTGTGGTTGAACAGCTGCGCCTTGCCCATGAACCCCTGCTGCAACCCGGCGAACAGCACGGCCAGCGCAGCACGGTCTTCACCGATCAGCCAGCACGCGACGCGCCAGGTCAGCACCAGATTCAACGCAATGCACGCTGCCGCCAGCACCGACGGCCACCATGGCTGCATCCCCCCGAGACGGATCACCCCCGCCAGCAGCCAGCTCGGCAGCGGCGGATGCTTGTGGTAGCCCCACTCCAGCGACTGCGCCCAGGCGAGCTGCTCGAAATGGTCGCCGTATTGCGCGGTGTTGCTCAGCCAGGCCACCAGCACCCAGGCCAGCACCAATCCGGCCGCCAGCAAGGGCGGATGGCTGATCCAGTGGCTCGCCGCCAGCCGAAACCCCTGCGCCGGCACCCAAGGCACACCGTGCCGTCCGGTCGACGCCAAGGCCAAGCCTGCGTCCGACAAGACGCCGCCAATGGCAGGGTTAACATTCACATGCGTGTTCTTCATTTTCGGAACTGCTTCACACAACGACATCTTTCGAAACATTGCATTGTCCGCGAACACGATGACGTCTCGACACACGCATTTCCCCGCATCCCCCACCGGCTGGTCCTATGCCTGTCTGGCGGCCAGCATGGCACTGGTCGGCAGCTATGTGGGTCTGTCCAAGCTGCTGGTGGCGGTATTCCCGGTGTTCCTGCTGGCGTGGCTGCGCTTCGGGATTGCGGCCATTGCCATGGCCGGCTGGGTCCATCGCCCTGCCAGCGAGGCGCCGATGTCGCCGCACGACCGGGTGCTGCTGTTTTTCGAAAGCTTTCTGGGCAACTTCCTGTTCTCGATATGCATGCTGTACGGCGTGGCGATGAGCACGGCGCTGGCAGCCGGCGTGACCATGGCGGCCCTGCCCGGTGTGGTGGCACTGATGTCCCGCGTGTTTCTGGGCGAGCGGCTCACCGGGCGGGTACTCGCCGGCATCGGCTGTGCAGTGGCGGGCATCGCGCTGGTCTCCTGGAGCAAACGGCACGGCGCCCCTGCGGGGAGCACGTCACAGGACGCACCCATGCTCGGCAACCTGCTGCTGGTCGGCGCGGTGTTTTGCGAAGCCAGCTACGTCGTGATCGGCAAGAAGCTCTCCGGCACGCTGGGCCCGCGCCGCATCAGTGCGCTGGTCAACCTCTGGGGGCTGGCGCTGGTCACGCCGCTGGGGCTTTGGCAGGCGTTGTCGTTCGACTTCGCCGCGGTCGCCTCACCCACCTGGGCCTTGCTGCTGTTCTACGCCATCGCGGCGAGCGTGGTCACGGTCTGGCTCTGGATGACCGGTCTGCGCCATGTGCCGGCTGCACGTGCCGGGGTGTTC
>JBEANV010000071.1:0-5649 GCA_041165285.1 Pseudomonadota bacterium
CTGGCGCCGCAGATCGTGGAAGAGGTGTTCGAGATCGTGAAGGATCTGAACACCAAGGAACGGGTCACCTTCCTGCTGGCCGAGCAGAACACCAACATGGCGCTGCGCTATGCCGACTACGGCTACATCCTGGAGAACGGCCGCATCGTCATGGATGGCGCCGCCCAGGATCTGCGCGAGAACGAGGACGTGAAGGAGTTCTACCTCGGCATGGGCGGCGGCGACCGCAAGAGCTTCAAGGACAACAAGAGCTACAAGCGCCGCAAGCGCTGGCTGGCCTGAGCTGTCGGCACCTCCGTCCATCCCCCTCTAGCTCTAGAAAGGTCCGCGCCGTGAGCGAGTTCTACGACGCCCTGGAAACCCGTGCTCCCGCCTTGCGCGAGGCGGCACAACTCGCGGCCTTGCCGGCCCAGGTGGCCCATGCCGCGGCAAGGGCGCCGGCCTACGCCGAAATCCTGGCCGCGGTCGATGCAGACAGCATCACCAGCCGCGAGGCGCTGGCCCGGCTGCCCGTCACACGCAAGAGCGAACTGCTCGAACGCCAGAAGGCGCTGCGCACCCGCGATGCGTTCGGAGGGTTCTCGGCCATCGGCTGGACCGGGCAACCCGCGGTGCGGGGCGCGCGCCGCGTGTTCCAGTCACCCGGCCCGATCTACGAACCGGAAGGCGCCGGCCACGACTACTGGCGAATGGCACGCGCGATCTGCGCCGCCGGCTTCCGTGCGGGCGAGCTGATCCACAACAGCTTCAGCTACCACCTCACCCCCGCTGGATCGATGATGGAAACCGGCGCCCATGCGCTGGGCTGCAGCGTTTTTCCCGGCGGCGTCGGCAACACCGAGCTGCAATTGCAGGCAGTGGCCGAGCTGCGCCCGCAGGGTTACATCGGCACGCCAAGTTTCCTGAAGATCCTGGTCGAAAAAGCCACCGAGACCGGCGCTGACATCAGATCGATCACCAAGGCGCTGGTCAGCGGCGAGGCCTTCCCGCCGAGCTTGCGCGACTGGCTGGCCGAGCGTGGCATCGCCGGCTACCAGTGTTACGCCACGGCCGACCTCGGCCTGATCGCCTACGAGACGCCGGCCCGCCAGGGACTGGTGATCGACGAAGGGGTGATCGTCGAGATCGTGCGCCCTGGCACGGGCGACCCGGTTCCCGATGGCGAAGTCGGCGAGCTGGTCGTGACCACGCTCAACCCCGATTACCCGCTGATCCGCTTCGGCACTGGCGACCTGTCGGCCGTACTGACCGGCGAATGCCCCACTGGCCGCACCGCGCGGCGCATCAAGGGCTGGATGGGCCGCGCCGACCAGACGACCAAGGTACGCGGCATGTTCGTTCACCCGTCGCAGGTGGCCGAGGTCGTGCGCCGCCATCCGGAGATCACCCGCGCCCGGCTGGTGGTGGACGGCGAGATGGCCAACGACCGGATGAGCCTGCACGTCGAACTCGGCGCCGTGCCGGAAGGGCTGGCCAGCCGTGTTGCCGACTCGGTGCGCGACGTCACCAAGCTGCGCGCGGACATCGTGGCCGTGACCGCTGGCAGCCTGCCCAACGACGGCAAGGTGATCGAGGACCGGCGCAGCTACCAGTGAAGCAGCGGTCAGCCTGCACGAAGCCCTGCACGTTACGTAGTTTCCGAGATGCGTCCCGGGCGGACTGCGGCTAGGATGCGCCGCACTCACCCGGAACCTGTCTTTTCCCGCGTCACTGGAGACCCCATGAAACTTCTGATCACCGCCGTCGCGCTGGCCGCCCTGTCCCTGGGTGCCTCGGCCCAGACCTACCCCGGCGACAAGCCGATCACGATCATCGTGCCGTTTGCAGCCGGTGGTCCGACGGACAAGGTAGCACGCGATCTGGCCGAAGCCCTGCGCAAGCCGATGGGTGGGCAAGTGATCATCGAGAACGTCGCCGGTGCCGGCGGCACGCTCGGCCACACCAAGGTCGCCAAGGCCAGCCCGGACGGCTACACGCTGCTGCTGGCCCACGTCGCGATGGCCACGGCCCCGGCGCTCTACCGCAAGATGCAGTACGACGCGCTGACCGACTTCGAATACCTCGGCATGATCAATGAAGTGCCGATGACGCTGATCGGCCGCCCGAGCCTGCCGGCGAACAACTACGCCGAACTGGCCAAGTGGCTCGACGCGAACAAGGGCAAGATCAACCTGGCCAACGCCGGTCTGGGATCGGCCTCGCACCTGTGCGGGCTGCTGTTCCAGCAGAGCATCAAGATCGACATGACCACCGTGCCGTACAAGGGCACAGGCCCGGCCATGACCGACCTGATCGGCGGCCAGGTCGATCTGATGTGCGACCAGTCCACCAACACCACCGGCCAGATCACGTCCGGCAAGGTCAAGGCCTACGCGGTCACGACCAACAAGCGCCTGACCACCGATGGCCTGAAGACCCTGCCCACGCTCAACGAAGCAGGCCTGAAGGGCTTCAACGTCACGATCTGGCACGGCCTGTACGCCCCCAAGGGCACGCCGAAGGCGGTGCTGGACAAGGTCAACACGGCGCTGAAGGCTGCGCTGAAGGACGCTGACTTCGTCAAGCACGAAGAAGCGCTCGGCGCCGACATCATCACCGACGCCCGCGTCAATCCGGCCGAGCACAAGAAGTTCGTCGAGGCCGAACTCGCCAAGTGGGGCCCGGTCATCAAGGCCGCCGGCCAGTACGCCGACTGAGGCGAATCTCCACCCTCCACTGGCCACGGGCCGCCCATTCGGGCGGCCTTTTTTGCATGGCGGCCCGACATCCGCCATCATCTGTCCATGCAAGTGCTACTGCTCGAAGACGACATCGACCTGGGACAGGCGGTCACCGACCACCTTGAGGCCGCCGGCCATCAGGTGTACTGGTGCAAGCTGATCTCCCAGGCCCGCGACCCCGGACCAGCAGATTTTGCGATGCTCGACCTGCAACTGCCGGACGGCGATGCGCTGACGCTGCTGCGCCAGTGGCGCACGGCCGGCTTGCGGCTGCCGGTGCTGGTACTGACGGCCCGTGACCAGATCAGCGACCGCATCCACGGACTTGAAGCCGGCGCGGACGACTACCTCGTCAAGCCCTTCGATCTCGACGAGATGCTGGCGCGCATGTCCGCCATCCAGCGCCGTTCGGCCCCCAGCCCGCACATCAAGGCGCAGGACTGCGAGTTCGATCTGGCCAACCTGCGCGCCTGGCGACGTGGTGCGGGGGTGGACCTGACGGCCATGGAGTGGACGGTGCTGCGTGTACTGTCCGGTCACATGGGCCGCATCTACAGCCGCACGGACATTGAATCGACGCTGATCTCGGAGGGCCTGCTCGCGGGCGAGAGCAACACCCTGGAGGTCATCATCAGCCGCCTGCGCAAGAAGCTCGGTGCCTCGCTGATCACCACCCATCGTGGACTGGGCTACCGCCTTGATGCCTGAAACCCCCTCGTCAACCGGCACGCTCGCACGGTCGCCGCACAGCCTGGAGTCCCGGCTGCATGTGCAGTTGCTGCTGGTGCTGGGCATGCTCTGGCTGGTGGCCGCAGCAGCGGCGATCTACGAGGTCCGCAAGGAGACCAACGAGGTGCTCGACCTCGCGCTGGCCGAGAATGCCGAGCGCCTGCTCACCCTGTTGCCGCTGCACACGTCCGAAGACCCCCTCGATGCAGACCGCGCCCGCATCGACAGCATCGGTCTGCGGCGGGACAGCTCCGAGCCGATCGTCATCTACCAGGTGCTTGACCTGGACAACCGGGTTCTGCTGCGCTCTTCCCACGCACCGGCCACCGCGCTCGCCCCCGGTGCGCGCGAGGGCATGAGCCTGCACGGCGACTGGCGCGTGGCCACCGTGACGCACCAGGGCCGCCGAGCGCAGTTCGCCGAGGCGGTCTGGCACCGCACATCGACGCTGGAGAAGGCCTCCGTCACGCTGCTCATTCCACTGCTGCTGCTGTTGCCGCTGGCGGCCATGGTGCTGCACCGGGTGGTGCGCAAGACCTTTCGCCAATTGCAGCCCGTGCAGGAGGAACTCGCCCGGCGCTCGGCCCACGACCTGCAGCCCATCTCGCTGCAAGACACCCCCACCGAGTTGCATCCGCTGATGGAGACCGTCAACGGCCTCATGGCCCGCGTGCAGGCGCTGCTGGCGGCCGAACGGAGCTTTTCAGCCAAGATGGCCCATGAACTGCGCACTCCGCTGGCGGCCGCCCGTGCACAAGCCCAGCGGCTGGCCCAGGAAACCAGCGACGAACGCGCACGCGATCGGTCCCAGACGCTGGTGCGTCAGCTCGACCGCCTGACCCACCTCGCCGCCCGGCTGCTGCAGATTGCCCGGGTGGACTCCGGCGTCGCACTGCAGCGCCAGCGCATCGATCTGCGGCAGCTCGCGCAGCTGGTGGTCGATGAATTCCCGCAGTCCCGCGACCACGCTCACCAGTTGCGGCTGATCACCGACACCACACCTGCGCCCGTGATGGGGGACATCGACGCGCTGGGCATCGCCGTGCGCAACCTGATCGACAACGCGCTGAAACACGCCGGGCCCGAGGCCAGCGTGGTGGTGCAAGTGCGGCCCGACGAGATCTCCGTCACCGACGATGGTCCCGGCGCACCGGGCACCGACCTGGCCGCACTCACCCGCCCGTTCGAGCGTGGCAGCACCCTGGCCCGCGGCAGCGGACTGGGACTGTCACTCGTGCAGACCATCGCTCGCCAGTCCGGGGCGGAGCTGCTGCTGGCCTCACCGGTGTCGGACGGGCACGGCTGGCGCGCCTGCCTGTGGTTCAAGCCACCAGCGTGACACGCGCGAACTTGCGCTTGCCAACCTGCACCACATAGGTGCCGGCGCCCAGGCGCAGTGCCTTGTCGCTGACGGTGCTGCCGTCGATGCGCACACCGCCCTGCTCGACCAGGCGCTGGCCCTCTCCGCCCGAGGCCACCAGCCCGGCCTGCCGCAACAGCGCCGCAACGCCCAGCGGCGCGCCCGACAGCGACACCTCGGGCAGAACATCCGGCACGCCGCCACGGGCGCGGTTCTGGAAGTCCTGCTCCGCCGCATCGGCCGCCGCCGCGCCGTGGAAGCGCGTGGTGATCTCCTTGGCGAGCTGCACCTTGGCGTCTTTCGGGTTGCGCCCGGCGTCCACCTCGGCCTTCAGCTCCGCGATGTCGGCCTCGCTGCGGAAGCTCAGCAGCGTGAAGTAGGTCCACATCAAGGTGTCGCTGATCGACAGCAGCTTGGCGTACATCGCGTTCGCCGGTTCGCTGATGCCGATGTAGTTGCCCTTGGACTTGGACATCTTCTCGACGCCGTCCAGCCCGACCAGCAGCGGCATCGTCAGGATGCACTGCGGCTCCTGGCCGTATTCCTGCTGCAGGTGGCGCCCCATCAGCAGGTTGAACTTCTGGTCCGTGCCACCGAGTTCCAGATCCGACTTCAGCGCGACCGAGTCGTACCCCTGCATCAAGGGATAGAGGAACTCGTGGACCGAAATCGGTGTGCCAGCCTTGAACCGGTTGGTGAAGTCGTCGCGCTCCATCATGCGAGCCACGGTGTAGCGCGAAGCCAACGCGATCATGCCCCGCGCACCCAGCGGATCAGACCATTCAGAGTTGTAACGAATCTCGGTGCGCGCCGGATCGAGCACCAGGCTGGCCTGGCGGT
>JBEANV010000072.1:0-3394 GCA_041165285.1 Pseudomonadota bacterium
ACCGCGACCGGTTGCACCTGCACCACCACCAGACGCGGTCCGACCGTCCAGCCGCCATCGGACACCGTCAGCTCGAAACTCGCCGCTGCCGCGCCGACACCCGACTGCACGAACACCACCCGCCCAGCCGCCACATCGGCCTGCGTGAACTGGCTGACCGCCTGCCCCGGTGCAGCCAGTCGCTCGAATGCGCCCGATCGCACGTCGCTCACCGTGTAGACCAGGGCAGCGGTGTCGGTATCGGGGTCGCTCGACTGCAGCATGTCGCTGTCGAGCACCACCCGCCCACCCTGCTCCACCGCCACCTGGCTCGTCACCAGCGCGGGCGCTTCATTGACATTGGCGACCCGCAGCGTCACGGTCCTGTGCCCCGTCAGCGCACCGTCCTGGACGTCGATCTCCACCTCGTAGGCGTTGTCCCGATTGGCGTCCTGCGGCACCTCGTGGTCCGCCGTCAGCCTGAACGCCAGCAGGCCGCTCACCGGATCAAGCGTGAACAGCGCAGCGTCCGCACCGCCGCTGATGCTGAAGGTCAACGCCTGCACCGGCGCGTCCGCATCGGCAGCGTTCAGCACGGTCGACCAGCGCTCCCCTTCCGGCACCGACGCCGACAGCTCGCCACCCCCGTCCTGCGGGATGAAATAGGGCGCGTTGTCGTTGACTGCCGTGACGCTCACCGCCATCGACTGGGTCACGGACCGCGCACCATCGCTGGCCTGCACCACGACGTCGTAGACGTTGTCGGCATCCGCGTCGCCGGGCGTTTCGTAATCCGGTGCAACGCGGAAGCTCAGCGCGCCCGCAGCGCCGTCGATCACGAACCGGGCCGCATCCGCGCCACCCGCGATGCTGTAGGTCAGGGTCTGGCCGGGCTGGTCCATGTCAGTCGAGGTGACGGTGGTCACGGCCGTGCCGTTCTCTGCCACGCTGAAGGCAGTGCCCGAGGTGATCGCCGGGGTGTTGTCGTTGACCGCCGTGACGGTCACGGCAATCGATTGGGCATCGCTCAAGGTGCCGTCGCTGACCTGCACCACCACGCCATAGACGTTGTCGGCATCCGCGTCGCCCGGCGCTTCGCGGTCCGGGGCAACCAGGAAACGCAAGGCGCCCGTTGCCGGGTCAATCGCGAACAGGGCGGCGTCCGCACCACCCGTGATGCTGAAGCTCACGGGCTGGCCGGGAAGGTCGGCATCGCCCGCCGTCACCGTGGTCACGGTCGAGGTGTTTTCCGCCACACCGAACGCGCCGCCCGAGGTGATCACCGGGGCGTTGTCGTTGACCGCCGTGACGGTCACGACAATCGATTGGGCATCGCTCAAGGCGCCGTCGCTGACCTGCACCACCACGTCATAGACGTTGTCGGCATTGGCATCGCCGGGCACTTCGCAATCCGGCGCCGTGCGGAAGCTCAGTGCGCCCGTGGCGCCGTCGATCACGAACCGGGCCGCGTCCGCGCCACCTGTGATGCTGTAGGTGAGCGTCTGGCCGGGCTGGTCCACGTCGATCGAGGTGACGGTGGTCACGGCCGTGGTGTTTTCGGTGAGGCTGCGTGCGGCCGAGGCACCACCCCCATCGCTGGTGAGCACCGGCGCGGCGTTGTCCACGGTCACCTGGTGCGCCTGCAGGACGCTTTGTGCGTGCAGGCCGTCCTCGTCGGTCACGGTCGCGAGCACGTTGAACGTGCCGCCGCTGCGGGTGTAGGTGTGGGTGACGCTGCCCGGATTGCCCGCATGGACAGTGACTGCGCCGTCACCCCAGTCGATGCTCCACGCGGTGATGGTGTCGGCGCCGGCATCGCTGGCGGACAGGGTCAGCGTGTAAGACTGGCCGGCGGTGACACGGCCGGTGCCGCCGACACCCAGCGTGGGCGCGCGGTCGGCGATGAGCAGCGTGGCAGCGGAAACGCTGCTGGCGCCCTGCGCATCGGTCACACGCACACCCACCGTGTAGCTGCCGCTGTCGTTCAGGCCAAGGGCCACCAGCGTTGCCCAGTCCACCGTGGCACCGGCGGCGGTCGGCTCGCCGGTTTCACCATAGACGCCATCGCGGTCCAGATCCCAGGCATAGGCCAATACAGCGTCATCCGGGTCGGACGAGATGCTGGCGTCCAGCGTGATGCTGTCGCCCTCGGCCATGGCGTAGGGACCGCCCGCACGCGCAACCGGTGCATCGTTGCTGGGCACCACCCGGATCAATCCGGAGACGGTGTTGCTGGTGCCGCCCGCACCATCCTCCAGGTAACCCGCCATCGTGCGGACAGCAGTCGAGGGGTTGTCGGAGACGTTGGCGTAGGTGATGTTGCGCAACAGCGCCTGTGTCGCGCTCTGTGTGGCCGCTGCGTTGAAGCTGATGGTCAGCGGGGTCGACCCGTCCGTGCCACCGGTCCAGGTGCCGATCACCGTGCCGCTGTAAAGGACCGTGTTGCCCGATACCCCGATCTGCCCGGCACCACTGCCCTGGTGGCGGATGGCGATGCGGTCTTCCGCCTGCCCGTTGGCCGCGAAATAGACCACGGCACGGCCGCCCGAGAAATTCGGTGAATCGGTGTCTGACACCACAGCGCTGGGCGCCACGACAACGGCGCCCGTGTTTTCCGGGTAGTTGTAGAGCCCGGAAACAAACGACAGCACCGGCGCCGCACTGCTGGTGACGGCCTGGTTGGCCGAGAACTCGGAAGTTCGGCCATAGGTGGCGGGACCAGTCTTCACCGTGGCGGTCGCCGTGACGAGGTCACCGACCGCCGTGGTCACGCCAAGCAGCTGCGCACTGAACGTGGCCGTCCCGGCACCGTCGGTCGTGACCTCGGTGAAACCCAGGAAGACCGGGGCTTCGCCGTGACCGCTGGCGTCGCCGGAGGCCGCAGGCACCGCAAAGAACTCGATGCGCAGCGTTGTGCCGGCGGTCGTGTCCAGCGTGCCGTCCACCACGGTGTCGCCGCCACGAAGGTAGGCGCCGAGGAGGACCGGGTAGTTCTGCGCGCCGTCGGCATCCCCTGCGTCATTCGCCTGGACGGCACCGTCCCGGTTCAGATCGATGCCCTGCTGCGCGTTCGACTGGAGAAGATTGCCCAGCAGCGCATTGCCGGTGCCCGCCTGCCACACGGCAATGCCAGCGCCGGCATTGTTGGTGATGCGGTTGCCGGCCACCAACACGTTGGCGGCGCCACTGTCGATCAGCAGCCCGTTCGCCACGAAGCGCGAAACCACCAGACCGCGCACCGTGGTGTCGGACGCCGAGACATGCAGACCTGTGGTCGCTGCACCGGCGCCATCCAGCACGACGACCGGGCCGCTGCCGGCATCCGGCTCGGTGCTGCCGTCGATCACCACTGCGTCGGTGAGGGCAGGCAGATCGGTCGGGCCGACCAGGATGGTGTGTGCCCCCCCGACCAGTG
>JBEANV010000073.1:0-3657 GCA_041165285.1 Pseudomonadota bacterium
ACTCTCGCGCCATCGGGGCTCCGAAGCGCGGCGCGCCAGCACCTGCGATCCGCCGGCCGGTGCACCAGATGTGCCTGGCCATGTCGGAGGTCTACCAGTACGAGACGACGCCAGACCCGCGGACGACGGAGCGCGGCATCGCGTTCCTGGGACGCATCTTCGAGGGCGAACTGACGGATGAGGAATTCGACGACCTGCTGAAGATGCGCGGCGGCTGCAGGTGCTCGTGGCCGAACGTCTCTGCCCCATGCCACGCCTGCACGGATGAAATCACGGATGCCGAGGCCGAAGAACTGCTGGAGTGGCACATGGAGCAGGCGCCATGACCCGCTGCATGTGCGACATCGGAGGTGATGCCGACCGCGAAGATGCGCGCCTGCAGGCGGCCTACGAGCGCGAGATTGCCAAGCGGCAGCGTCTGAGCGACTGGCACCCGCTGCACGTGCCGCGCTTCGCGCAGACCTGCTGCAGCCAGTGCGGAGCAGCGCTTGGGCCTGGCGACCACGGCACCAGCCATTGCGACAACCACCAACGGACGAACCCATGAACGAATTCGCACCCATCAAGCCAACCGACCTCGCCGAGGCGACCATCGGCAACCCGTCGTCGTTTCTCTTCGACGCCCAGCGCATGCGTGCGCTGATGGACTTTGCCGACATGATGTCGAAGGGCAGGGTCACCATACCGAAGCACCTGCAGGACAAGCCAGCCGACTGTCTCGCCATCACGTTGCAGGCGATGCGCTGGCGGATGGATCCGTACATCGTTGGCGGCAAGACGCACGTCGTGAATGGCAACCTGGGCTACGAAGCGCAGCTCGTGGTCGCGGTTTTGAAGAACTCTGGCGCCGTGAAGGGTCGCCCGCACTACGGATACCGCGGCGAAGGCAATGCGCTGGAATGCCGTGCAGGGTTCGTTCCTGCCGGAGAGGATGCGGTACTGTGGACAGAGTGGCTTTCCATTGCCCGCATCACAACCCAGAACTCGCCGCTGTGGAAGGTCAACCCAAAACAACAGTTCGGCTACCTGCAGGCGCGCAACTGGGCGCGGCTGTATGCACCAGATGCGCTGCTCGGCGTATACACGGAGGACGAGCTGCAGGTGATTCCCAGTAAACCGGCCGAGCGACACATGGGCGCAGTCGAAGAGGTGCAGCAGCCCAAGCTGCCAGCCTACCCGGCCGACGCCTTCGCAAATAACCTGCCAGCCTGGGCCAAGGTTGTTGCCGCAGGCAAGAGGACCGCGGGCGATCTGCTGGCGATGCTGTCCACCAAGGTGACATTCAGCGAGGAGCAGATGGCCGCCATCCTGTCACTGAAGGCAGCATCTCCGCAGGATCCCGCTAACCCATTCGTGTCCGAGATGGATGCGGCAGAAGGCGGAGTGCAATGAAACTCCACAACCTCATCCAGGGCAGTCCAGAGTGGAAGGCCTACCGCGCCCAGCACTTCAACGCCAGCGACGCGCCGGCCATGATGGGTGCCTCGCCCTACAAGACCCGCGCCGAGCTGCTGCGCGAGCTGCACACCGGCGTGGCGGCAGATGTCGATGTCGGCACGCAGATGCGGTTCGACAACGGCCACAAGGCCGAGGCGCTGGCCCGGCCGCTGGCCGAGGAGTTCATCGGCGCCGAGCTCTACCCAGTCACCGGATCCGCCGGCAAGCTGTCGGCCAGCTTCGACGGCCTCACGCTCGACGAGACCGAGGGCTTCGAGCACAAGGCGCTGAACAACGGGCTGCGCAAGGCCTTCGCCCAGATCGAGACGATCGCGCCGAAGCACCGCGAGGAGGTCGGCTGCCGCGAACTGCCGATCTATCACCGCATCCAGATGGAACAGCAGCTGCTGATCAGCGGCGCGCAGCGCATCCTCTTCATGGCGAGCCAATGGGCTGCCGACGAGGAGCTGGTCGAGGAGCAGCATTGCTGGTACTACCCGGATCACGAGCTTCGCGCCCAGATCGTGGCTGGCTGGGAGCAGTTCGAGAAGGACCTCGCCGCCTACAAGCTGGCACCGGCCGCGGTGCCCGCGCCGACCGGCAAGGCGCCCGAGACGCTGCCCGCGCTGCTGATCGAGGTCACTGGCAAGGTGACGGCCAGCAACTTGGCCGAGTTCAAGGCAACGGCCCTGGCAGCGATCAACTCGATAAACCGCAACCTCAAGACCGACCAAGACTTTTCCGACGCGGCCAAGGCCGTCAAGTGGTGCTCGGACATTGAATCGCGCCTTGAGGCTGCCAAGCAGCACGCGCTGAGCCAAACGGCCAGCATCGACGCTCTGTTCAAGGCGATGGACGACATAGGTGCCGAGGCGCGCCGTGTGCGCCTGGACCTGGACAAGCTGGTGACGCGCCGCAAGACCGAGGTCAAGGAAGAGGCCCTAGTCGTCGCGCGCAATGCCTTGGCAGCCCACTACACGACCCTCAACGCGGAGCTGGTCCCCGCTTGGCTGTCGCCGCCGGTGCCGGACTTCGCCGGCGCCATCAAAGGTCTGCGCTCCTTCGACAGCATGCAGGACGCGCTGGATACGCTGCTGGCGAAGTCCAAGATCGACGCGGACACCGCGGCGCGGTGTGTGCGCACGAACCAAGTGGCATTCAAGGAAAAGGCCGCCGGCTTTGAGTTCCTGTTCGGCGACCTGGCCCACCTGGTGCACAAGGCGCCGGATGACTTCGCCGCGGCGCTGGACGGCCGCATTTCCCAGCACAAGCAGGCTGAGGCGGAGAAGGAGGAACAACAGCGCGCACGCATCCGCGCCGAAGAAGGGGCCCGCCAGCAGGCCGAACGCCAGCGACAAGACCGGCTTGACGCCGAGCGCAAGACGCGCATCAACATGCGCATCGAGCAACTGCAGGACGCGCTCACCGCGCGCGCCGGCATGACGGCCGCCCAGATCGAGGCCAAGCGCCAGGCTGTGATGGGCACCGATCCGAGCGAGGACCTGTACGGCGACCGCATGGGCGAGGCTGTCGCGCTGCGGTCGCGGGTGTTGATTGCGCTTGGCGAGCAGCACGAGGCGGCGGCGCAGCGCGAAGCGGCTGCGGCCAAGGCAGCGCCGCCAGCGCCAGCGCCAGCGCCAGCGACCCAGCCCTCCCAGCCCTCCCAGGCGTCGCGCGCGCCAGCCACCGAGCCCCCAACCTTGAAGCTCGGCCAGATCAACGAGCGCCTCGGCTACGTCGTCACCGCCGACCTGTTGGGTCGGCTGGGTTTCGCCGCCCACTCAGACCGCTCCGCGAATCTGTACCGCGAGGGCGACTTCAAGGCCATCTGCGCGGCGCTGTCGGCGCACACGCTGACCGTCGCTGCGGAACCGAAGGTGGCGGCATGACCACCATCGAAATGACAACGCGGGACTACCTGCTACACACCAGCCTTCCGACCCGCTGACCACACCGAGGAATCCATGACCGAACCCACCACCACCGTCTCTCTTATCAACCAAATCCGCGCGTCGCGCAAGATCTACGAGGCCGCTCTGGAGCGCATCGAGGAGCTGTCCAATGCAGAATTGAGGCGCGCTCTGGCCGGGCCGCGCGCCAGCGACGGCACCGTGGCCCGCGTGCTGAGCATCGCCAGCGACGGCACCGTGGACCGCGTGCTGAGCATCGCCAGCGCCGACACCGTGGCCCGCGTCGCCGGCCTCAAGAGCCTGATCGTGC
>JBEANV010000074.1:0-2892 GCA_041165285.1 Pseudomonadota bacterium
CCCAGCACAAGCCGGAAATACCCGGGTGCTAGCCTGCCCGCTCCCCTTGCACTCCAGATCCAGAACCCGAAGGACACCCGAATGAAGCGCGCACTGCACCCCCTGCTGACGGCCATGGCCGCCGCGACCACCCTGCTGGCCACCGGCGCCGCGCAGGCGCTGGAGATCAACACCCTCAACCTGCTGACCCAGTCCGAGTTCCGGGCGCTGAGCGAAGACCTGGGCGCGGCGCTGTCGTACAAGGCGCTGGTGCCGGCCGAGTCGCTGGGCGTGGTCGGCTTCGACATCGGCGTCGGCGTCACCGCCACCGAGCTGCAGCACCGTGACGTGCTCGCCAAGGCCGCCGGTGGTGCGACCGTGCCCAAGGCACTGCCCGTGACCTCCGTGCGCGTGGTCAAGGGCCTGCCGTTCGGCATCGACATCGGCGCCGCACTGGGCCGCGTGCCGACCACCGGCGCCACCACCACGGGCGGCGAGCTGCGCTGGGCCTTCGTGCCGGGCGGGGTGCTGACGCCGGCGCTGGCGGTGCGCGCCAGCTATTCGCAGCTCAGCGGCATCGACCAGCTCAAGGCCAGCAGCACCGGGCTGGACGTGTCGATTTCCAAGGGGTTCCTGTTTGCGACGCCCTATCTCGGCATCGGCACCGTGACCACCCGCACCCAAGTCACCGGCACGACAGCGCTCAAGGCCGAGCGTTTCAACCAGTCCCGCGTCTTCGGCGGCGTCAACGTCAACCTCGGCCTGGTGAATCTCGCCGTCGAGGCGGACAAGACCGGGGATGCGACCAGCTACGGCATCAAGGCGGGTTTCCGGTTCTGACGCTCCAACTCAGGCGCGGATGCGCCAGCGTGTCAGCAGCAGCAAGTGAAGTTCGCTACAGTCTGCGTGATGCGCTCCTCACTGTCTCCCATTGCTGAAGCCCCTGCCCGCCTGTCAATGACGCAGGTGCTGCTGTGCGGCGCGCTCATCGTCACGCTGTCGATGGGCATCCGCCACGGCTTCGGCCTGTGGCTGGCACCGATCACGATGGAGCGCGGCTGGACACGCCAGACCTTCGCCTTCGCGATGGCAGTACAAAACCTGTCCTGGGGTCTGGCTGG
Source organism: Pseudomonadota bacterium (assembly GCA_041165285.1). GTDB lineage: Bacteria > Pseudomonadota > Gammaproteobacteria > Burkholderiales > Burkholderiaceae_C > Sphaerotilus. Next base: position 1,101 of record JBEANV010000074.1, read on the forward strand.
ACCGATCGCCGGCATGTTGGCGGACCGCTTCGGCGCCTTCCGCGTGCTCCTGGGGGGCAGCCTGCTCTACGCAGGCGGGCTGGTGCTGATGTCGCAGGCCACGACCGGGCCAGCCTTCATCGCCAGCACCGGCCTGCTGATCGGCATGGCCCAGTCAGGCACGACCTACGCGGTGGTCTACGGCGTGATCGGCCGCCAGATCGACCCGATGAAACGCTCGTGGGCGATGGGCGTGGCGGCGGCAGCGGGTTCGTTCGGCCAATTCCTGATGGTGCCGGTCGAGAACTGGCTGATCGGGCACCTTGGCTGGCAGCAGGCGCTGGTGCTGCTGGGCTGCGCCGCGCTGGTCATCATCCCGCTGGCCTGGGGCCTGCGTGAACCGCAACTGCCCGGCGGCCCGACACGCCCGCAGCAGAGCATCGGCGCCGCGCTGCGCGAGGCGATGGGCTACCGCAGCTTCCAGTTGCTGATGGCGGGTTACTTCGTCTGCGGCTTCCAGGTGGTGTTCATCGGCGTCCACATGCCCAGCTACCTGAAAGACCACGGCATGGCGCCCGAGGTGGCCACGACGGCGCTGGCGCTGATCGGCCTGTTCAACGTGGTGGGCACCTACGCGGCCGGCTCGCTCGGCCAGCGCATGGCCAAGCGGCACATCCTGGCGGCGATCTATCTCGCACGCTCGGTGGTGATTGTCGCGTTCCTGTCCGCGCCGCTGACGCCCATGAGCGTGTACCTGTTCGCAGCCGTCATGGGCGTGCTGTGGCTGTCCACGGTGCCGCCGACCAACGCGGTGGTGGCGCAGATCTTCGGGGTGCAATACCTGTCGATGCTGGGCGGCTTCGTGTTCCTGAGCCACCAGATCGGCTCGTTCCTGGGCGTGTGGCTGGGTGGATTCCTGTACGACCGCACGGGCAGCTACGACGTGGTCTGGGCGATCGCGGTGGCACTGGGCGTGTTTGCCGCGGTGGTGAACCTGCCGGTGCGGGAGACCGCCATCGCCCGGCCGATGGCGCAACCGGCATGAGACGGACCACGCGCCACGCACTGGTCGGCGCCGTGGCAGCAGTGGCGCTAGGACTGGTGTTCGCGGCCTACCTGCAACCGGCGCTGGTCGTCGATCTGGGCAACCGCCTGTGGAGCTGCTTCTGAACGCCTCGGCCTGGATTGTTCGCCATGCCGGGCTGGTCCCCGACCTTGCGGGTGGCGCCCGCGTACTGGATTTGGCGTGTGGTCACGGCCGGCACGTGCGCTTCTTCGCGGCGCGCGGCGCCCAGGTCACGGCGGTGGACCGGGACGGGATGGCGCTGGATCCCTTGCGCGGACTGGCGGCCGACGTGACCGTGGCCGACCTCGAAACCGGGCCGTGGCCACTGGACGGGCGGACCTTCGACGCCGTCATCGTCACGAACTACCTGTGGCGCCCGCTGCTGCCCAGGATCGTGGCCAGCGTCGCCCCCGGCGGCGTGCTGCTCTACGAAACCTTCGCCCACGGCAACGCCAGCGTGGGCAAGCCGTCGCGCCCGGACTTCCTGCTGCAACCGGGCGAATTGCTCGATGCAGTGCGCCCGGTGCTGCGCGTCATTGCCTACGAAGACGGCTTCCTCGACACCCCTGCGCGCTTCGTGCAGCGCATCGCCGCCGTGCGCCTGGCACCAGCCGATGCGTCAGCCAACCCGGTGCGGTGGCCGTTGCACGCCAGTTAGAATCCCGAGACCACAAGGACTATTTCACATGAACCCGATCATTGGCAGCATCGTCGCACTCGTCACGCCGATGCATGAAGATGGCAGCG
>JBEANV010000075.1:0-3958 GCA_041165285.1 Pseudomonadota bacterium
ATTCGAACGGGGCGTAGGCGGCGTCGGTGCCGACCACGTAGACCTTGGCCGGCGGCGGGGGGGCAGCGTCAGCCGCCGAGGCGGCGGGGGCGGCCGGCGCGGGGGCTTCTTGCTTGCTGCAAGCGGCCAGCACCAGGCCGGCCACCAGCAGGCCGGAGGTTTTCAGGAATCGTCGGGTCGTCCAGGAAGTCGTCATGGGTGTCCTCGGTCTCGGAAAATGAGCCAACAATGGGCAAACAATGGATAAACCAAACCGCCAGTTTAAGCCCGCTCAACCGCTACAGTCTGGCGGTCAACCCGAGTCTGAACCGGCCTTGAGCCGCGTCAGTACCCGGGTGCCGCCGGTTCTCTGCCTGTTCTTTCCTTGTTCCTGTCGCCGAGGTGACGATGCTGCTCGACCCCCAAGCCCGTGCCCTGATGGACCTGATCGCCGCGCGTGGCGTGCCGCCCACCCACCTGCTCACGCCCGAGGAGGCGCGCCGCTTCTTCCGCGAGCGCCGCTTCTTCACGCAGCCTGATCCGCCGGAGGTGTCCGAGGCGCGCGATCTGGTGGCGAGCGGGCCGCACGGCGACATCCCGCTGCGGCTGATCCGCCCGGCGGGGGCGGCGCCCGAGGCGGTGCTGCCGGTGCTGGTGTACTACCACGGCGGCGGCTGGACCATCGGCGACCGCGACACGCACGACACGCTGTGCCGCGAGCTGGCCAATGGGGCGGGTTGTGCGGTCGTGTCGGTCGATTACCGGATGGGGCCGGAGCACCGCTTCCCGGCCGCGGTCGATGACACGCTGGGCGCCACGCGCTGGGTGCATGACCACGCGACCGAGCTGCGGGTGGACCCGACGCGGCTGGCGATCGGTGGCGACAGCGCGGGCGGCAACCTCGCGGCGGTGGTGGCGCTGGCGGCGCGGGACGCGGGGGATCTGCCGATCGCGTTCCAGTTGCTGATCTACCCGGCCACCGACATGCGCGCGGTCGCGCCGTCGCACACGTCGTGCGGCCAGGGTTACATGCTCACCGCCGACTCGATCGCCTATTACCGCGGCCACTACATGCCGGACCCGGGTCAGTGGAGCGACTGGCGTGCCTCGCCGCTGTTGCGCGAGGATCTGCAGAACCTGCCGCCCGCGCTAGTGCTCACCGCCGGGTTCGATCCGCTGCGCGACGAGGGCCGCCAGTACGCCGACCGGCTCAGCGCGGCCGGCAACCGCACGCAATACCTCTGCTTCGAGCGCCAGATCCACGGCTTCATCACGATGGGCCGCGTGCTCGACGAGGCGAACACGGGGGTGGACCTCTGTGCCGGGGTCTTGCGCCGTGCCCTGAAGCCGTGAAGCAGTGAAGCCTTGAAGGCGGGGCTGGCTTACTTGGTCAGCTTGCCCGCCACCTGCTCGGACGCCCAGCCGAACAGCGCACCGACCACGATGGACAGCACGGTCGGGACGATGGCGGCGGCCGGCGACAGGCCCTTCAGCAGGATCAGGCCGGCGATCGACGCGAAGCCGTAGACGCTGGCCGGGATCGCCGACAGCAGCGGCAGGTGGGCGGCCAGCACGATCACCGCCGCGCCGATGCCCACGGCCACCGGCGCCGCGAGCGAGCCCAGCCCGCCGAGCGACCCGATCAGCATCACCGACACCATGCCGACGACCGCCCCGAAGCTCATGCAGAGCAGGGTGGTCTTCAGGCCGGCCGATTTGCCGCCGTTGTTGAAGAAGCAGGCCCAGGCGATGAACGCCTGCCAGATCTGCATGTTCATGGCGGCCAGCGGCCCCAGGAACAGCCAGGTTGCGGCGACGGCCAGCAGGCCGATCGAGATCGTCAGTGCGATCAACAGTGTCATTGCATGTCTCCTCAGTCTCATGTGGGTGGTGCAGGAGAAGCCCCCGGCTTTCCTGCGAGCTAATGCAAGGCAAAGCCCGTACCCGCCAGTGACCCGCCAGGTGTCACTGGTATGGAAATGCAATGGAATCGCACTGCAGACCCTCAATCTGCATCTGAATACATGCAGACAAAATCTGTCAGATTTAAGTAAGGGAAAGCCCCTTGCTCCGCGGCGTGGTGTCGCCGATGGCCCTAGGGACCAACCCCCGCCAGACGGCACAGACTGTCTTGTTCAGGCTCCGCCGATGGAGCGGAGTGTGACAAATATCACTGTTTGCTGAATCTTCTACTGAACCGTTGGGGATCCTGGCACATGCGCAGCGGCCGACAGGAACAGCTCCGCCGCATCGACCGGGTCGAAGCGCTGGCGCTGGCCGCAGAACTCGCAGGTCACCTCCACCTGGCCTTGCTCGGCCAGCACGCTCTCCACCTCGTCCCGGCCCAGACTGACCAGCATCCGCCCGACCCGTTCGCGCGAACACGAACAGCCGAAGCGTGGCGTCAGCGGCTCGAACAGGCGCAGCTCCTCCTCCCAGAACAGGCGGTGCAGGATGGTGGGGGTGTCCAGCGTCAGCAGTTCTTCCTGCGTCAGCGATGCGGCGAAATGGGCGATGCGGTTGAAGGACTCGTTCAGCCCGATCTCGTCCTCGTTGCTGCGGCCGCCGAGGTTGCCTTCGCCCTCGACAGGCAGGCGCTGGATCAGCAGGCCCGCGGCGACATGGTCGTCGGCGGCCAGCACCAACCGGGTGTCGAGCTGTTCGGACTGCAGCATGTAGTGCTCCAGCACCTCGGAGAGGTTCTGGAGCGGCTCGTGGTGGTCGCCGTGCAGGGGCACCACGCCCTGGTAGGGCTGCTGGCCGGGCTGGCGGTCCTTCGGATCGAGCGTGATGGCGCAGCGGCCGCGGCCGTGCACGTTGAGCAGCGCTTCGAGCCGGGCGTTTTCCGGGATCTCGCCGGTGATCTGCGCGGTGGCGCGCAGCGAGAGGTCCGGCTGCGCTTCGGCCACGGCCAGCGCCACCGGTCCGTCGCCCTGCATCTGCAGGATCAGCGCGCCGTTGAACTTGATGCCGGCCTGCATCAGCGCGGCGGCGGCGGTCATCTCGCCCAGCAGTTGCCGCACCGGCGCCGGGTAGCCGCCCGATTCGGCGCGCCGGGCCAGGATGTCGGTCCACGCGCCCGTCAGGCGCACCAGCGCGCCGCGCACCGGCAGGCCCTCGAAGATGAACTTGTGGAGTTCGCCGCTGCTCATCGCGTGACCTGCTTCAGGTCGCGCTGGTAGCGCTGGGCATTGGCCACGTAGTGGGCGGCGCCGTGGCCGAAGCGCTCGGCCTGTTCGGGCGTGAGCGTCTTGACCACCTTGGCGGGGCTGCCCAGGACCATCGAATAGTCGGGGAACTCCTTGCCCTCGGTCACCAGCGCGCCAGCGCCCACGATGCAGTGGCGGCCGATCTTGGCGCCATTGAGCACGATGGCGCCGATGCCGATCAGCGAGCCGTCGCCGATGGTGCAGCCGTGCAGCATGCACTGGTGGCCGACGGTGACGTCCTCGCCGATGACCAGTTCGATGCCATCGTCGGTGTGCAGCACGGTGTTGTCCTGCACATTGCTGCCGCGGCCGATGCGGATGAGGTCGGTGTCGCCGCGGACGACGACACCAAACCAGACGCTGCTGTCCTCGGCCATCTGCACACGGCCAATGACCTGCGCGTTGTCGGCGATGTACGCCGTGGGGTGGATCTGCGGCGCGTGTTCGCCGAGCTGATAGATGGCCATCGCCACTCCTTGCCTTGCAGAAATAGGGGGAAAATTCCAGGGATGGACTTACGACAACTGGCCCTTGGGGCCTTGTGCATCGCCGATCCGGTGCGCAAAGCATACGCCGTGCAGGCCCTTTGGGCGCAGGCGCAGACCTTGCCGCTCGACCCCGTCGCGGTGCTGGCCGAGCCGCCCGATCGGCCCGGCCGCCCGGCGCGGCCGGTGCTGGTGCGGGCCGACGCGGTGCCCGCGCGCTCGCCGTTCACGCGGGAAGGGCGTGCGGCGCTGCTGCACGCGATCGCGCACATCGAATTCAACGCG
>JBEANV010000076.1:0-7235 GCA_041165285.1 Pseudomonadota bacterium
TGCCCGCGCCAGCGCCAGACGCTGCTGTTCTCGGCGACCTACCCCGAGGGCATCGCCAACCTGAGCCGCCAGTTCCTGCGCGACCCGCGCGAGGTCAAGCTGCAGGAGGCGCACGCGCCGACCAAGATCCGTCAGCACTGGTACGAGATCGCCGAGGACCAGCGCCTGCACGCGGTGACGCTGCTGCTGAAGAAGTACCGCCCCGAGAGCGCGATCGCCTTCTGCAACACCAAGCAGCGCTGCCGCGATCTGGTGGACGTGCTGGTGGCGTCGGGCTTCGAGGCGCTGGCGTTGCACGGCGATCTGGAGCAGCGCGACCGCGACCAGGTGCTGATCCAGTTCGCCAACCGCAGTGCCTCGGTGCTGGTGGCCACCGACGTGGCCGCGCGTGGTCTGGACATCGCGCAGCTCGAAGCCGTGATCAATGTTGACATCACGCCGGACACGGAAATCCACATCCACCGCGTCGGCCGCACTGGCCGCGCGGACGAGGAAGGCCTGGCGTTCAGCCTCGCCAGCCTGGACGAGATGGGGCGTGTCGGCCGCATCGAGGTGCTGCAAGGCCGCGAGACGGCGTGGTCTCCGCTGGCCGAGCTGTTCAACACCGAGGTCGAGGACGCGCCGCCGCTGGTGCCGCCGATGCAGACCATCCAGATCCTGGGTGGCCGCAAGGACAAGATCCGCCCCGGCGACGTGCTGGGCGCGCTCACTGGCGAGGCCGGCTACACGGCGGCGCAGATCGGCAAGATCAACGTCACCGAGTTCCACACCTACGTGGCGGTGGACACCCGGGTGGCGCGGCAGGCCGCTGACCGGCTGAGCAAGGGCAACATCAAGGGCCGCAAGGCCAAGGCGCGGTTACTCAAGGAGATCACGGCATGAGGCAGAAGCATTCGACGATCACCCGCGGCCTGGTGCCGCTGCTGCTGTCCGCGCTGCTGGCGCTGGCCGGCTGTGACCAGCAGAAGATCGCCAAGCTCGAAGAGGGCGTGGCCTCCGAGATGGACGTGATGCGCGAGTTCGGCACGCCGCTGGACATCCGGCGCGCCGAGGACGGCACTCGGGTCTTCGAGTACACCCGCCAGCCCGAAGGCAGCACCAACTACTACATCACCATCGGCCCGGACGGCAAGATGACCGGCCTGCGCCAGGTGCTGCATCCGAGCTACTTCGCCAAGGTCCAGCCGGGCATGACCGTGGCCGAAGTGCGCAGCCTGCTCGGCCAGCCGGCCGAGAAGCAGGCCTTCCAGCTCAAGAAGGAAGAGGTCTGGGACTGGCGCTGGCTCGACGGGCAGACGCGCAAGGTGTTCCGCGTCACCTATGACTTCAATGGCAAGGTGCTGAACGCGGCCTCGCTCGACGACCCGCGCGACGTCTACCAGGGCGGTGGCAAGTGACTGCAACGCCCGGCGCCGCGAGCACCCTGAAGTACCTGCGCGGCTATTCGGCCGATCTGCAGGCCCAGGTGCTGGCGCTGGTCGAGCAGGACCAGCTGGGTGCGCTGCTGGCCAGGCGCCACCCGGAGCTGCATGAAGTGCGCACCGACCGCGCGCTCTACGACTACACGCAGGAACTCAAGAGCCGCTACCTGCGCAGCGCCGAGCCGCTGTCCAAGGTGGTCTACGACCCCAAGCTCAAGGTCATCCAGCATGCGCTGGGCACGCACACCACCATCTCCCGCGTGCAGGGCGGCAAGCTCAAGGCCAAGCGCGAGATCCGTGTTGCCAGCCTGTTCCGCGATGCGCCGGCGGCGTTCCTGAAGATGATCGTGGTGCATGAACTGGCACACCTGAAGGAGCGCGAGCACGACAAGGCCTTCTACGCGCTGTGCTGCCACATGGCGCCGGACTACCACCAGCTGGAGTTCGACCTGCGGCTGTACCTGACGCACCTGGACCAGCCGGCCGGCGCGGGCTCAGAGGCCTGAGCCTGACGCTGCCGACGGCCCGACGAACTCGACGGGCGCCGCGCCGGGGCTGTCATCTAGCCCGATCCGGTCGACATTGCCCCCCAGCGCCCATTCGGCATAGCGCCACTCGCCATCGATGCGCACCACGCCGTCCGGTGCCACCGCGGTGGCCTCGGGTACGCCGGCCAGCGCCTTCTCCATGAATCCGATCCAGATCGGCAGCGCCAGCGCACTGCCGGAAGCCTGTTCGCCCAGGCTGCGCGGCTCGTCGTGTCCGACCCAGGCCACCGCCACCAGACCGGGCTGGAACCCGGCGAACCAGGCGTCCACCGCGTCGTTGGTGGTGCCTGTCTTGCCGTAGAGATCGTTGCGCTGCAGGCTGCGCTGGACGAGTGCGGCGGTGCCGCCCGCGCGGGTGACGTCCTGCAGCATCGAGTTGACCAGGAAGACGTTGCGCGCCGGGATGGTGTGGCTGCCGGCTTCATGGGGAGGCAACTGCGGGGGCTGGAAGACGACCATGCCTTGCGCGTCGGTGATGCGCTCGATGAAGACGGGCGTGGTTTCCTGGCCGCCGTTGGCCAGCAGTGCATAGGCACGTGCCAGTTGCATCGGGGTGGTGCTGCCCGAGCCGAGCGCCAGCGTCAGGTTGTCGGGCAGACGCTCGGCGTCGAAGCCGAAACGGCGCATCCAGTCGCGGGCGTTGTCCAGCCCGATCTGCAGCAGCAGGCGCAGGCTGACCAGGTTCTTGGAGCGCGCCAGCCCTTGCCGAACGGTGATCGGGCCATCGAAGCGTCCGTCGGCATTGCGCGGCTGCCAACCGGTCACGGCGCCGTCGTCGTTCGGGAACAGTGGGGCGTCGTTGACGAGGGTACCCGGCATCACGCCGCGCTCCAGGGCCGCCGAGTACAGGAAGGGCTTGATGCTGGAGCCAGCCTGCCGCCAGGCCTGTGTTGCCCGGTTGAAGGGGCTGCGCGTGAAATCGAAACCACCCACCAGCGCCCGCACCCGGCCGCTGCCCGGCTCCAGTGCAACGAAGGCCGCCTGCACCTGCGGCCATTGGGCGACGGTCCAGCCCGACTCGCGCTGCTCCAGGCGGATGACCGATCCGCGGCTGATCGCCAGGGCTTCCGGTGCATCGGGGAGCAGGGCCGCCTTTGCCCGCGCAAGTCCTGCACCCGTGATCTGCACGGTTTCACCTGTGGCGAGCTGGGCCGACACACCGCGCTGGCCCGTCTCTGTGATGATGGCCAGCCGCAGGTCGCTGTCGTCCTGGTGGTCGCGCAGGGCCTGGGCGGCGGCACGTTCGAGTTCAGCGCCACGCAGGAAGGGCAGCGTCTCCTGCGCCTCCGGCCCGCGCCATGGCTGGCGGCGTTCGTGGTCCAGGACCGTGGCGCGCAGCGAGGCATAGGCCGCCTGCTGGTCGGTCGAGCGCACGCTGGTGTAGACCTTGTAGCCCTGCGTGTTGGCCGCTTCGCCATAGCGGGCGATGACCGCCTGCCGTGCCATCTCGGCGAGGTATTCCGCGTGGACTTCGGTGTGCGTGGGCAGGCGGATCACCAGGTTCTCCGCGGCGGCGGAGGCGCGCTCCTCCGCGGTGATCAGGCCGACCTTTTCCATGCGACCGAGCACCAGCGCCTGCCGGGCGCGGGCGCGGGCGAAGTTGGTGACCGGATTGGCGTAGCTCGGGTTCTGCGGCAGCCCGGCCAGCATGGCCGATTCGGCAATGGACAGCGCCGACAGCGGCTTGCCGAAGTAGGTCTGCGCGGCGGCGGCGAAACCGTAGGCGCGCTGACCGAGGTAGATCTGGTTCAGGTACAGCTCCAGGATCTGCGCCTTGCTCAGGCGCTGCTCGATCTGCAGCGCCAGCAGCGCCTCCTTGAGCTTGCGCTCCAGCGTCCTGCTGGGCGAGAGGAAGAAGTTGCGCGCCACTTGCTGCGTGATGGTCGAGGCGCCCTGGCGCATGCCGCCGCCGAGGTTGGACAGCAGGGCACGCACGATGCCGAGCGGGTCGATGCCGATGTGCTGCTCGAAACGGGTGTCCTCGATGGCGAGCACCGCCCCCTGCAGCATGGCCGGCATCTCCGCGATCGGCACGAACTGGCGCCGCTCGGCGCCGAACTGGCCGATCGGCACACCGTCGGCGGTGTAGACGATCAGGGGTTGCTGCGGTTCGTAGTGGGTGACCTTGTCGAGCGGCGGCAGGTCGGGCCAAAGCCGGGCGACGGTCAGCACCAGGGCCAGCACGGCGGCCAATGCCACGGCGAGCACGAGGCCGAGCACGGCTTTGCCGGTCGTGCGCACGGCCTGCCACCGGCGCCGGGGCATCAGAGAGGTCAACTTCACGGCAGGGCGCAGGGGATATGGCAGGAGCAGGATTGCCGTTGGACTGTAGCGGCCAGGGGGGCGGGCCGATCCTCGCCGAAGGAATGGGATGACAGGTTTTCAGTACACACTGGAGCCCATTTTCCGCCTACTCCGATGACCGAGCCTTTCAAGTTGTTGCTGGACCCTGCTGTAGTCCGCGCTTTGGGACACCACCTGCACCGGGTGGCGCCTGCGTTCGACCGGCCGCAGTTCGAGCGACGTGCGCTCGACGGACTCGATCTGCTGGAACTCAAGGCCCGCGCGATGCACGTCGCCGATGCACTGGAGGCCACCTTGCCGGGTGGGTTCTCGGACGGTGCGGCCTGGCTGGAAGCTGCGCTCGCGCCTGCGGTGCAAGGGGATGATCTGGGCGCCTTGCGCACCGGCCCGCACGGGCTTGCGGGCTGGGCGCTGTGGCCGGTGGGCGAATGGGTGGCACGGCGCGGGCTGGACGATCCGGCACGTGCGCTGCAGTCCCTGCACGCGTTGACCCAGCGTTTCACCGCCGAATGGGCGATCCGGCCGCTGCTGCTGCGGCATCCGGCGCTGACCTTCGCCACGCTGCGGCGCTGGTGCGACGACCCCAGCCCGCACGTGCGTCGCCTCGTCAGCGAGGGCAGCCGGCCGCGTCTGCCCTGGGGCCTGCAACTGCGTCCGCTGATCGCTGATCCATCGCCGACGCTGCCACTGCTTGCCGCGTTGCAGGACGATCCGAGCCCGTATGTGCGCCGCTCGGTGGCCAACCACCTCAACGACATCGCCAAGGACCATCCGGGGGTGGTCGCCGACTGGCTCGCGCGCCATCTGCCCCAGGCCTCGGCCGAGCGCCGCACCCTGTTGCGCCACGCCAGCCGCTCGCTGATCAAGGCGGGGGATCCGGCCGTGCTGGCGGCCTGGGGGCAGGGCGAGGCACTGCAGGGCCGCGCCGAGCTGACAGTCACGCCAGCGCAGATCACGCTGGGCGACAGCCTGACCGTTTCGGCGATGCTGACCTCGCTGTCCCGCCAGCCGCAGGCGCTGGTGGTCGACTACGTCATCCACCACGTGAAGGCCAACGGCAGCACATCGCCCAAGGTCTTCAAGGGCTGGAACCTGACGCTGGCGCCGGGCGAGACGCGGACGCTGGTGAAGCGCCACGCGGTCCGGCCGATCACGACCCGTGTCTACCACTCCGGCGAGCACCGGGTCGAATTGCAGGTCAATGGTGCCGTGGTGGCGGCCGCGGTCTTCGCGCTGCGTGTCGTTCCGGAGGTCAGCCCAGGCGCTGGCTGAACCGCTCCGGGTTGAATCCGACGGTGAGGCTGCTGTCCGGCCATTGCACGACCGGGCGCTTGATGACGCTGGCCTGTTCGCATATCAGCGCACGGGCGCTGGCCGCGTCGCTGACGGCGGCCTTGGTGGCGTCGTCCAATCGGCGCCATGTCGTTCCGCTGCGGTTGACCAGCGTTTCCCAACCGACGGCGGCGATCCAGGTGTCCAGCGCGCCTTCGGGTACGCCTTGTTTCTTGAAGTCGTGGAACGTGACCGCCACGCCGCGCTCGGTCAGCCAGGCGCGGGCCTTCTTGACGGTGTCGCAGTTGGGGATGCCGTAAAGGATGACGGCGGTGGAGGCGGTGGTCATTGGCGCGCTGTCCGCACGTTGGTGGGAGAGGCCGCAGGGTGGCTGGTGCGCCAGGGGTTGATGTCCAGCCCGCCGCGGCGGGTGTAGCGGGCGTAGACCTGCAGCTTGACCGGTTGGCAGCGGGTGAGGATGTCCATGTAGATCCGCTCGACGCACTGCTCGTGGAACTCGTTGTGTCCGCGGAAGCTCACGAGGTAGCGCAGCAGGCCGGCCTGGTCGATCTGCGGGCCGCTGTAGCTGATCTGCACGCTGCCCCAGTCCGGCTGGCCGGTGACGAGGCAGTTGCTCTTGAGCAGGTTCGAGGTGAGCGTCTCGGTGACTGGCAGTTCGTCGAATGCGGCGGTCAGTAGCGCGGGCGCCGGCTGGAAGGCGTCGCAGTCGATGTCCATCCGGTCCAGACACAGGCCGGAAAGTTCGTGGATGGGCTGTGCATCGAACAGCTCCGGCAAGACCAGCTTGACGCCGACGTAGACGCCGGCCGCCGCGCTCAGGTCACGCACCAGCGCCTCGCGCACCGCGTCGATCGAATCGAAGCGGGTCATGTTGAAGCTGTTGAGGTAGAGCTTGAGCGACTTGCTCTCGATGATGTTCGGCGATTCGCAGGGCACGGTGAAGGTGGCGAGAGCCACCTCTGGCTTGCCGCGCGGGGTGAGCCAGGACAGCTCGAACGCGGTCCACAGGTCGGCGCCCATGAAGGGCAGGCGGCCACTGGCGTTGGCTGCGGTGATGCCGATCTCTTCGCGCTTCGGGGTGCGCGACATCGGGTAGAGCAGTTCGGGGGCGTAGGTGTCGCGGTAGGTGGCGACAGACTTGCCGAGGGGCGAGGCGCCCGGATCGCTGTGGGGGTGGTCTTGGACGGTCATGGTTCGGGATGGTAGCCAAGCAGCTCGACCGTCGGCTGCAGCCCGAGTCGCTGTGCGTGGCGGGCCAGCAGCGGGTCGGCGGTGACGAAGCCGGTGGCGCCCGCTTCGGCGCTGATCGCCAGGTGCAGCGCGTCGGCGAAGTCCATGCCGGCGGTGTGGGCCATCTGGGCGGTCCAGACCGCCTCGATGTCGGGGCAGTGCAGATTGGGCAGCGCAAGGATGGCAGCGATGGCGCGGCTGAGGTCGTTGTTGCCGATGCGTTTGCTCTTGAGCAGCCAGACCAGCTCCAGCAGCACCGTGCCGGTGACACCGTAGCGTTTCGGCTGGCGCAGCAGCTCGCGCGCGGCAAGGTAGGCGGCCGGCTGGTCGCGCAGGATGAGCCGTGCGAGCACGGAGCTGTCGAGGAAGATCATGGCTGTCCCCGGCCGATGCGGTGGTCTTCGGTGCCGAGCAGGGCGACGATGGTGGCCTCGTCCTC
>JBEANV010000077.1:0-12628 GCA_041165285.1 Pseudomonadota bacterium
CGCCGCGTGACGCGCACCGAGCACGACGGGCGCGTCACCGTGCTGGCGGATCGCTTCGAGGGCCCGGCGGGTGGTCGGCTGAACTCGCCCAACGACACCACGCTGTGCCGCCGCGATGGCGCGGTCTGGTTCACCGACCCGGATTTCGGCCTGCACGGCCACTGGGAAGGCGAGCCCGGCACGCCGGAGCGGCCCCACGCCGTCTACCGGATCGACGCGGCCACCGGGCGGCTCGACTGTGCGCTCGACGACCTCGCCGGACCGAACGGGCTGGCGTTCTCGCCGGACGAGTCGGTGCTCTACGTGATCGAGAGCCGCGCCGCGCCGCATCGCCTGATCTGGGCCTACGACCATGCCGCCGACGGCACGCTGTCGAACAAGCGGCTGCACGTCGAGGCAGACGGGCCGGGGGCGCTCGACGGCATGGCCTGCGACGTGGCGGGGAATCTCTGGTGCGGCTTCGGCACCAACGGCGCGCCGGGCACCGACGCCGCCGCGCTGGACGGTGTGCGGGTCTACAACCCGGCGGGTCAGCCGATCGGCCATATTCACCTGCCTGAACGCTGCGCGAATGTCTGCTTCGGTGGGGCGAAGGGGAATCGGCTGTTCATGGCGGCGAGTCACTCGGTGTACGCGCTGTATGTGAACACGACGGGGGCGGTTCGGTAGGCGGGCCGTGGCAGTCAGGCCAGCAATTCAGCCCGCGGCAGCCTGGAGGCGCCGACATCGAAGGTCATGAATCTGGACCGACCCAAGTGCGCCGCGCGCGCACTGAGGAGGCAGTCGGCGAAGTCGGCTCTCGACTGCTGGCTCCAGAGGTGCAGCGCTTCCTCGACCGTCGGCTCGTGTTCGAATTCGACATCACCGCTTTCGAGCAGGCGCGCGAAGGCACCCGAGATGGAGGTCTTGTCGAGCTTGTAGCGGCTGCGAAGCACCCACTCGGTCTCCAACAGCGCACAGAGCATGACGAGGACGGGTTCTTCGGCTTGCGCTGCGCCCTCCACCAGACGGCGTGCGGCGATGAACTGCGTTTCGTCGTCCCGGACGAGCAGTCGAACCAGGACGTTCGTATCAATGGCGATGCTCATTTGAACGGGTTCATGTCCTCGATGGAAACCCTCGGCTGGTCAGGCCGGGTGAGCATCCCAGCGAGGTCGGCCAGCCGCTTGGTCTTGGCCCGCATGATGACGGTGCCATCGCTCAGCAGCGTGAAGGTCAGCTTGTCTCCAGCCTTCAGTCCCAGGCGGTCGCGGACTTCGCGAGGCACCGTGACTTGCCCCTTGCTGGTCAGGGTGGTGGCGTCGGCCATGGTCTTCCTTGCTCAGAAAGTATTACGAATACAGGAATGGTAATACTGGGGTCACGGCGAGTCAACGGCGCTGGCGCTGACGCGCTGGATGGCGTGCGAGTCGATCGGCCATATTCACCTCGCTGCGCGAACGTTGCTTCGGCGAGGCGAAGGGGAATCGGCTGTTCATGGCGGCGAGTCACTCGGTGTATGCGGTGTATGTGAACACGATGGGGGCGGTGCGCTGAAGTTAGCCTACGATTATTGCTAAGCCGTACGGGATGAGCCGCCGTTTAAAGGAATCGCCATCAATGCACCCCATTCATCGTTTTCGGGGTAGGTTCCTCGATCGTGCACACCCAGTGCTGCCGGCTGGATGCCGGGATGGTGGTCATACGTTCCAAACAGTTGATCCCAGAGCGTAACGACCGCTGCATAGTTCTTGCCTTCCTGTGGGTCTGCGCTGTGGTGGTAGCGGTGCAACTCCGTTCCCATGAATACGCGGTTCAGCCAGCCCGCTCGGACATCCACATTGAAATGGGTCATCAGGCCCTGAAACCCGGTCAGGACCGCAGCCGCAAAAATACCTTCATCCGAGAAACCAAGTGCGACAGGTGGCAGCATGAGAATTACCCGTACATAGGCGCTGTTGATGGGGTGCCCGACTACATGCATGAAGACATAGACCTGCTCTGGCAGATGGTGCAGGACATGCGTTTTCCAGAGCCATTGGCCCACGCGTCCCCGGCCTTCGTGGCTGTGACGATGCACCCAGTACCACATGAAGTCTGAGATCAAAATCGCGGCAATGGCCTCGGCCCACCAAGGAAGCCAGTGAGCCGATTTGGCAGGTCCGGAGCCCACCCAATGCGCCAACGCTGTCACGGCGCTGGTGGTGGCTGCGATGGTTGCGCCATTGACCATCAACATCGGCAGGTCTCTGCGCAGGAAGCTGCGCCATGTCATAGACCATTCAGCCCGCACCGGAACCAGCCATTCCAGCATAACCATGGTGGCAATCATGAGTCCCAGGTAGACCGGGTATGCTTTTCCGAGCGGGCCTAAAACACCTTGAGTCTCAAGATAGATGAACAGAAAAGTTAATCCCAAGGCCACGGGGTAGAACCCGTATTTGACGACGCTGGCAAAATATTCCCGCACTGTCCTGTTACCCGTATCCACTGGGTGCCTGAAAGATGATTCGCTCATGTTGGGCTCACTGCACTTTGATGGCTATCGTTTGCAGGGATGACCCATGGGTAAATCGAAGTTTCTCGAAGTTCGGCAGGCCCGTCGTGATGGAGACAGCAAAACCATTCGAGAACCCCAGCGCATCTTTGGGGAATCCAATGAAGTTGTGCTCAATCGTTCCGTTGTCATTGGCATCATGAAAAACCACCACGGCATACTCCCCTGGTGGCACGGCGGGAAACGTCAGCGTAGATTGTCCGTTGCGGATCGCCCCAGAAACCTCTTCGCGTCCCTTCTTGAGTACGTCGTCGCCCCGAATGAACAGTTTTGCAATGGCGTGCCCGCTGTCATTCTTGAAGCCCACGACCTGCACTACAAGTGCGTTTGAGTCAGGTGCCGCCAGAACGGAATTGCCTGCGACAGCAAAGGCCGCTATCAGAATTTGCACCAGCCAGCGATGAAAGCCGGAACGCTGAGTCCGCAAGGTAGCGGCGGTGAAACGGAAATCTGAGTTCATAGATGTTTTTTGCAATTGGACATGCGTCCATGATTGCTTGCTACACGACTTGATAGAAGAACATCAAGCCTCACGGCGACCGTTTTCAGACGTTTTTCCCCTTTATGTCCAGGAGCCTTTTTCATGCCCGCCAAGCCCGTAACAGATCGTCGAATTGCCAGAACCCGCCTCGCCTTGCGGGATGCGATGTTGTCTGCTACCCGCCTTTGCGCACAGCGACCAACGCGACACCTGCCGCAAGCAACAAACACAGCGGTGAATAGACAAAGGTATCCAACGTGGCGAACTTGCTGTCACGAACCCGCTTGAAGAAGCCGACATACTTGAACTCACCAACGGCGCGTGCTATCAAGCCCAAAGCGAGCGCGTACGAGAACCACGAGAGTACGACCGAAGGTAGGCCCAGAGACAAGATGCCGCCTGTGCTGGCGACAAGGCTCGCGAACAGGACCAAGACAATACCAACCGCAATCGTGGCCTTGCGCGAAGGCACGAACAGTGGTTTGCCTTCGACGCTAGGAACCGCACCAGATTTCTCGGAAGAAGGCAGTAGCGCCATGTAAAAGTGCCAGAGAGCTAGCACCAGAAAGGTAAGGCACACGACCATCGTAATGGGGTTATTCATGACATCTAACGGGGTGATTGGAAATTGAGGGGCTAGGTTCCGTGGTTAATCGCTGCGCGATTCAACCGCGGTGGATTTGTGTTTGACAATGATGGGGAAGTCCCTGTAAAGGGTTAGCCTTCATGGCGAGCATACGTGGCCTTGTACTTGGCTGGCACTTCGACTGGGTGCAGCTTGCCCGCGAGCGACAAGACGAGGAGCACAGAGACTGCACCACCGACGACCATGGGCAAGACGATGGCAACCGCCCGAGTTCTTGGAGACGCGGTGTGAAGACGCCAGTAGGCAGCGCATCCCATATGCGTGAACAGCGCAAGGACGGCGAGAAAGTAGTACGGCGCGAAGAAGAACTGGTTCGGCGGCACGTGAAACCCAGCAGCAGCGAAAAAGAAATTTGTGTCGAGATTGAGAACAGTACGACCGTACAGAACTGCTCCAACATGCACAAGCAAGAAGAACGCAAGCACGGCTCCTGAGATTGCCTGCAGCCACGCAACCGCACCGTGCCGTTGTTTCCACCCGCGGATGACGAGCCACAGGCCGCTGGCAACTTGGAATGCGACACAGAGTAGGAGAGGAAATTCAACGGTAGGTTGACGGTAGAGCTTGCGTGCGACCTCCATGAAGGCGATGTGCGAGGGGATGCCCGCCAGGGACGCAAGGTGGTTTGCAACATGAAGACAGGCAAACGCGCCGACGAAAATGGCAGATGTTCTGTGAAGGGTGTGGAGCTTCATTTTAAGGCGGCAACGTTTGACATGAGCGGCCGGAACCGGCTTGGCCCTGCGAAGCGGAGAGTAAACATCTGAGTTCATAGATGTTGTTTGCAATGGGACATGTGTCTATGATTGCTTGCTACACGACTTGATAGAAGAACATCAAGCCTCACGGCGACCATTTTCAGACGTTTTTCCCCTTTATGTCCAGGAGCCTTTTTCATGCCCGCCAAGCCCGCAACAGATCGTCGAATTGCCAGAACCCGCCTCGCGTTGCGGGATGCGATGTTGTCTCTGCTACCCGAGCGAGGATGGGATGAACTCAGCATCCAGGAGATTTGCGACCAAGCGAATGTAGGGCGGTCTACATTCTACATCCATTACCGTGGCAAGGACGACTTGCTGATCGAGAGCCTGAATGATCTGCGCGATGCGCTCAGTGCTGCCGTACCAGACAGTCCAACGACACAACAGCCACTGGCCTTCATGAATGGATTGCTTGCACACATGGTGGAGCAACGCCGGATATTCAAAACTGTCATCGGGCGGCGCAGTGGTCACGGTATCGAGCGTCGGTTCCGTGAAATGGTTTTCCAACTGATTGAGCAAGACCTTGTGAGTTTCAACATGCCAAATGTGCAACACCAGATGGTGGCCCGGTGCATCGCGGGCGGCATCGTGGATCTCATGGCTTGGTGGGTTGATGCGCCCGACGCCCCGGGAGTTGAAGTTTTAGAGCAGTTGGTGCAGAAACTTGCGCAGGTAACTTTGCATGTCCCGGTGATGAATATGCACCAACATCACGCCTGAATGCGGAGCAAGCGACCATTTGTACACAGGCTGGCAAAGTCATTAAGCTGCCCCACGGAATTTCTGTAGCATTCCGAAAAAATTCCTCAATGAAATCAAAGCTGTAGCAAAGTTTTTTCGGTAAAGAACTTCACTGAAACCGCTTAAAACTGGTGGTTGTTTAGTGCCCTTCACCCAAGCGTCGTCTACGGGACCGGCTGGTCATTCACTTTGGTGAGCGTCGGCCCGGTAACGACCGAGTCGCCCAGCGTCCAGGCGCCGGCGCACTCCTTGATGCCGCCGACGGTGTGCGCGTCTACAACCCGCCCAGCCGCCTGCCCGAAGCTGCGCCAACGTCTGCTTCGGCGGCGCGAAGGGCAATCGCCTGTTCATGGCGTCCAGCCATTCGCTGTACACGCTGTACGTCAACACGACCGGGACGGTTCGCTGAGAGCGCAAGGTGGCCCCGAAGCGTGATGATTCTGACAAGACAGCCCTTCGTTCGAACCCCTGATCACGCAAAATCGTTCGGCCGCTTCACCGTCCGCAACGATGACCGACCTTCTCCGATGGCTGCGGCACTTGGTGCCAGTCTTGCTGATCACGCTGACCCTCGCAGTGGTCGGCGGGCCGGCGCGAGCACTCGCAATCGAGGACACCATCGTGGACATCGCCGTTGGCTCTGCGCCAATCGACTTGGTCGAGGCAATGCGGGCGCTGCGCGAACCCATCCCCTCGGTGTCGCCGGCCACGGACGTGCTGACCCGCCCCGGCTGGCAGGCCGCCACGGTCGAACACCGCAACGGCTCCTGGATGCGCTCGGCCGTCTGGCTCACCGGACGCATCACCAATGGCAGTGGCACACCGCTGACCCGCTGGATCGCCGTGACACCGTGGCGCATCGAGCAGATCGAGCTGCTGGTGCTGCGCGACGACACCACCGGCACCGTGCTCAGCCGCGCCTCGGCCGGCCGGTCGGCGCTGCTGCTGCCGGACTGGAACGGCCACGTCGAGTCGGTGTTCCCCGTGACGCTGGCACCGGGGCAGACCGTGCGGCTGCTGATCCGGGCCCAGGATCTGACGGTGCCGACCACCTTCGTCCAAGCCTGGGTGCCGGAGGCCTACCAGCGCCACCAGACAACAACGCTGCTGGCGCAAGGGATGCTGGCGGCTGGCGTGGTGATGCTGCTGGTGCTGCTGGTCACCTCCCGGGACCACGGCCTGATCCTGATGGGCGGCTGGCTGCTGGTGGCGGTGGGGTTCGAGACCACGTTCCGCGGCCAATGGCTGTTCTACCTGTGGCCCGCACTGGTGGCCTGGCAGATCCCGCTGTTCTCGGTGTTCGGGGCGCTGGGGTATTCGGGATTCATGCTGGCATCGCGTTTCCTGCTCGGCATGCGCAAGCACGACCCGCTGTCGTGGCTGATGCACACGTGCTGCGTGCTGTCGCTGCTGGCGGCCCTGACGACGCCATTCGTCGAGGACCACCTGCTGCCGCGGCGGATCGTCAGCGCGCTCGGCATCGCGAGTGTCGTCCTCTGGCCCTTCGCGGCGTGGCGCATTCCGCTGCGCCGCGAGGACGTGGAGATGCGGCGGCTGCGCTGGACACTGTCGCTGTGCTGCGCGTCGATGGCCGCTTATGTGTACCTGGCGCGCGGGGGCGCACTGCCGGCGTGGCAACTGGCGCTCTGGTCGCACGTGCGGCTGGACCTGCTGTCGGTGATCGGTGTCATCCTGGTGTACCAGGGGGTCAGGCGCCGGGCGGCCGAGGAACAGCGCCGGCGCATGGAGCATCTGGCTTTCCACGACGCGCTCACCGCCCTGCCCAACCGGCTGCTGGCCCGCGAGCAGTTGCAGCAGGCCCTCGATGCACGGCGCACCGACTGGAGTCGGTGGACGGGGTCCACCCGCCAGGTCGGGGTGCTTTACCTGGACCTCGACCACTTCAAGCAGATCAACGACACCCACGGCCACGCCCAAGGCGACCTCCTGCTGCGCGGCGTGGCACAGCGCATGACCGACGGCCTTGGCCGTGCCGGCACGGCCTGCCGGCTCTCGGGTGACGAGTTCATGGCCATCCTGCCGGATGTACGCTCATCCGAACAGGCGCTGCGCCATGCCGACGCCTTGCGCGACGCAATGGCGCAGCCCTTCGACCTCGACGGCGTGCAGGTGCGTGCCGGCTGCTCGGTTGGCGTCGCCCTGGGGCCGGTGCACGGGCGCGATGCCGAGTCGCTGATGCGCCACGCCGACATGGCGCTCTACGAAGCCAAACGGGCGGGTGAACACAGCGTCCGGCTGTTCGACTCGCTGATGAATCTGCGCTTCGTCGAGCAGGTGCGGCTGCGGCAGGCACTGCACGAGGCGCTCGGGCGCGACGAGTTCTCGCTGGTCTTCCAGCCGCAGAACGACCTGTCGAGCGGGCGCACCGTCGCGTTCGAGGCGCTGCTGCGCTGGGAACGTCCCACCGCAGGACTGACCGCACCCGATGTGTTCATCCCCGTGGCCGAGGACTGCGGCCTGATCGTGCCGATCGGCGCCTGGGTGTTGCTGGAGGCGTGCCGGCAGGCGGTCACTTGGCCGCAGGGGCAGTCGGTGGCGGTGAACGTCTCGGCGGTGCAACTGCACTCGGGTCGGCTGGTGCAGGACGTCCTGCAGGCACTGGAAACCACCGGGCTGGCCCCGCAGCGGCTGGAACTGGAGCTGACCGAGTCGGCCCTGATCGGCGGCGAGGCGAAAGTGCGCCCGACGCTGGAGCGGTTGCGCGCCCTGGGTGTGCGGCTGGCGATCGACGACTTCGGCACCGGCTATTCGAACCTGTCGTACCTGCAACGCCTGCCCATCGACCGCCTCAAGATCGACCGCGCCTTTGTCACGGCACTGGCCACCGCCGAGGCAGCCGAGCGCTCGCTCGCCGCAGCCGTGATCCGCATCGCCCGCACGCTGGACCTCGGCACGGTGGCCGAGGGGGTGGAGTCGCTGGAAATGCTGCCGCGGCTGACGGCGCTGGGCTGCGAGGTGGTGCAGGGCTACGCGATCGCCCGACCCATGCCGGCGATGGAACTGCTGGCTTGGCTCCAGCGCCAGCAGGCACCGGCCCGGAACACCGGCACGCTGTCCGTCACTCCGGCTTGATGCCCGCGGTCTTGATGACCTTGGCCCACAAGTCGATCTCGCTCTTCACGAAGTCGGTGTAGGGCTTGGCACCCGGCTGCGGCACGACAAAGCCGGTCGCCTCCAGCCGCTGCTTGATTTCCGGCGAGGTCATGATCTTCTTCAGCGCCGCGTCCAGCTTGTCCACCACCGGCTGCGGCGTGCCCTTGATCGCCGACAGGCCCGACCACGACAACGCCTGGAAGCCGGGGAAACCGCTCTCCGCGACCGTCGGCACGTCCGGGTACAGGGGGTTGCGCTGCTGGCTGCTGACGGCCAGCGGGCGCAGCTTGCCGGACTTGACGTGCGGCAGCGCCACGTCCTGGTTGATGAACATCATCGGGATCTGGCCGCCGAGCAGGTCTTGCATCATCGGGCCACCACCGCGGTAGGGAATGCCGACGATGAAGAAGCCGTTGCAGCTCTTGGTGCCGGGCGGGCACTTGCTGGCCTCCTGCTTGAGCAGCTCCATCGCCATGTGGCCGGACGCCGCGTGCGTGTAGCCGTAGTTCAGCTTGCCGGGGTTCTTGCGGATGTACTCGACCAGCTCCTTGAAGGTCTTGTACGGCGCGTCAGCGTGGACCACCAGCACGTTCGGGCCGGAATGGACCTGCGCAAGGTGGACGAAGTCCTTCATCGAGTCGTAGCCGAGCGCGGGATTCAGGCCGTGCGCGACCGCGTTCTGGCCGACGCCGGTCTGCATCAGCGTGTAGCCGTCCGCGGTGGACTTGGCGCCGCGCAGCGTGCCGATGGTGCCGCCCGCGCCGCCCACGTTGTCCACGATGAACTGCTGGCCCAGCTCTTTCGACAGTGCCTCGGCGATCAGGCGGGCCATGATGTCGCTGGTGCCGCCTGCGGGAAACGGGCTGATGATTTTCACCGGCCTGGTCGGGTAGTCCGACTGCGCTGCGGCAGGCAGTGCGACCAGGGCCAGCGTGCCCACGGCAGCGGCGAGCAGGGTTCGGCGGATCGTTTTCATGGGGAAGTCTCCTTTGGTTTTAGGAACAGGCGGAAAAAAGAACACGGCGGTCAGTCACCACGGCGGATCAGCCCGGCACAGCGTCGGGGCTGACGGCGTGGCCGGCCATCAGCTCCAGCGCCTTCACCAGCGCCGAGTGGTCCAGCTCGGCCATGCCGTTGGCGGCGCACGCCTGCATGAGCTGCGCGGCGCCAGCGGTCTGCGGCAGGCTGACGCCGAGTTCGCGGGCGCCGGCCAGCGCGAGGTTCAGATCCTTCTGGTGCAGCTTGATGCGGAAGCCGGGGTTGAAGGTCCGCTTGATCATCCGCTCGCCATGCACTTCGAGGATGCGGCTCGACGCGAAGCCGCCCATCAGCGCCTGGCGTACCTTGGCCGGATCGGCACCCGCCTTGCTCGCGAACAGCAGCGCCTCGCCGACGGCGGCGATGTTCAGCGCGACGATGATCTGGTTGGCGACCTTGGTGGTCTGGCCGTCGCCGTTGCCGCCGACGAGGGTGATGTTCTTGCCCATCAGCGCCAGCAGCGGCTGCACGCGGGCGAACACCGCCGCGTCGCCGCCGCACATGATCGTCAGCGACGCCGCCTTGGCCCCGACTTCGCCGCCGGAGACGGGCGCGTCGATGTAGTCAGCACCAAGCGCGTTGATCTTCTGCGCGAAGACCTTGGTGGCCATCGGCGAGATGGAACTCATGTCGATCACGACCTTGCGCGTGCCGTCCGCCGCCTGGGCACCGCCGGCTTGCAGACCGGCCGCGATGCCGCTCACGCCGAACAAGACAGTCTCGACATCGGGTGTGTCCGGCACCATCGTGAAGATGACATCCGCCTGGCGGGCCACCTCGGCGGCGCTGGTGCAGGGCGTGGCCGACGTGGTGGTGATCGCCGCGGGCAGCGCGCTGCGGGTGTGGACAAACAGGTTGTGGCCGGCAGCGACGAGGTGCAGCGCCATGGGCGTGCCCATGATGCCGAGGCCGATGAATCCGATGTTCATGGGAAATCCTGGGGTTCTTGGGTTCAGTACCCGCTGGACGCAGCGGGTGCAGGGCCGGCGCGCATCGTGCGCATCACCTGCTGCGCGCCGGCTGCCATCAGCCGGGCATCCGAGCTGACGGTGACGAACTGGAAGCCCTTGGCGATGCGCTTCAGCGCCGACTCGGGCGTGCCGTTGTGGATGCCAGCGACGACGCCGTGGGCCTGGGCGCGGGCGAGGATGTGGTCGACCGCCTCGGCCGCCTTCGGGTCAAGGTCGTCGAACACGGGCGCGCAGCCCAGCGCCAGCGAAAGGTCGGACGGGCCGATGTAGACCGCGTCCAGCCCCTCGACGCTGAGGATGTCGTCGAGGTTGTCGAGCGCCTGGGCCGTCTCGATCATCGCGAAGGTGACGATGGTGTCGTTGGCGTGCTGCGGGTAGTCGCTGCCGCCGTAGAGCAAGGCACGCACCGGGCCGAAGCTGCGCGTGCCGCGGGGCGCGTAGTGGGTCCAGGCGACCAGCTTCTGCGCGTCTTCCCGCGTGTTGACCATCGGGCAGATGACGCCGTAGGCGCCCGCGTCCAGCGTCTTCATCAGGATGCCCGGCTCCAGCCACGGCACGCGCACGACCGGCACGGTCTCGGTGGTCGAGATCGCCTGCAGCATCGTCACCATCGCCTGGTAATCGACGACGCCGTGCTGCAGGTCGATGGTCAGGGTGTCCCAGCCCTGGTGGGCCATGACTTCGGCCGAGAAGCTGTCCGGGATCGCCAGCCAGCCGTTGACCGCAGCACCGCCGGCCCTCCAGATCTGCCGCAACGTGTTGTCTCGCATGGCGTTTCTCCAGTGGGTCCGGCAGAGGTGGAAACGTGTCGGCTCAGACCGGCCGGCCGGCGCGCGCGGCGAGCCAGCCCGGCGCATCCTGCAGGCACACCGGCCGCAGGAAACGCGCCATCGCCGCGTCGCCGACGGAGGTGCTCTCGGGGCGGGTACTGCTGGGCCACGGGCCGCCGTGCTGCTGAGCGGCGGTGACGGCCACGCCGGTCGGCACGCCCGCGAACAGCACGCGGCCGGCGATCGCCATCGCGCCGCGCACCAATGCACGGGTCTGGTCGGTGTCCGCGTCCAGGCCCCACAGCGTCACGGTCAGGCTGCCGCCGACGGCCTGCAGCACCTGCAGCGCCTGCGCGAGCGTCGCGGCCCGCACGACCAGGCTGCTCGGGCCAAAGACCTCTTCACGCAGCGCGGCGCGGGCGATGAAGTCCGCCGCCGACACCTGCGCCAGCACCGGCCGCGGCGGCTGGCCGGCCGCGGCGGTTTCCTGCACCAGCATGTCGGCACCGGCCTGCGCCCAATGCGCGACACCGGCTTCGAAGGCACCGCGCATCGCGGTGGTCAGCATCGCGTGCGGCTGCTGTGGGCGCAGCGCCTCGGCCAGTTGTGCGACGAAGCCATCGTTGACCGCCTGCGCGTCCAGCCCAGATCCAGATGGCGGCTCGTCGATCAGCACGATGACGCCGGGGTTGGTGCAGAACTGGCCGCAGCCCAGCGTGATCGATCCGGCCAGTGTGGTGGCCAGCGCGGCGCCGTCCGTGGCGAGCTTCGAGGCCAGCGCGATGACCGGGTTGGTCGAGCCGAGTTCGCCGAAGAACGGGACCGGCCGCGGACGCGCTGCCGCCTCGGCAGCCAGCGCCGCGCCACCTTGCGTCGAACCCGTGAAGGCACCCGCGGCGATGGCCGGGTGGCGGATCAGCCGCACGCCGATGTCGCGCCCGCCGCCCTGCACCAGCCCGATCAGGCCAACGGGCAGGTTCAGCGCGGTCAGCACGCCTTGAATCAGCCCGAACACCCGGTTCGACAGCAGCAGGTGACCCGAATGCGCCTTGACGACGACCGGGCAACCGGCCGCGAGCGCCGACGCCGTGTCACCGCCGAGCACCGAGAACGCGAACGGGAAGTTGCTCGCCGAGAACATCGCCACCGGGCCGAGCGGCACCGACCAGCGTTGCATCAAAGGATGGCCGGCCGGCGGCGCACCGGCCACCGCGGGGTCATCGACGAAGGCAAACGGCTCGCCACGCTCAGCCAGATCGGCGAAGCGGCGGAGCTGGAAGGCGGTGCGGTCGAGTTCGCCGTTCAGGCGCACCGGGCCGAGGGCGGTCTCGCGGTCGGCCAGCGCGACGAGTTCAGCGCGGTCAGATTCGAGCGCAGCGGCCAGCGCCCGCAGCAGCGCAGCACGCGCCGGCCCGGCCGCGCCCTGCCACAGCGGAAACGCCGCCGCCGCTGCATCGCAAGCCGCATCGACGGCAGCGGGTGTGCTGGACGGCACCTGTTCCAGCACCTCGCCGGTCCGGGCATTGAAGGAGGAGAGCATCGTCGTCATGGCAGGCTTTCAGATCAG
>JBEANV010000078.1:0-3094 GCA_041165285.1 Pseudomonadota bacterium
CCGTAGCTGACGAGCTTGCGGCCATCGGGGGCGTAACGCACCTGAGCGGGCTCGAACGGCTCGATCATGGCGTGCTGCTCGGCCATGCGCCGGATCCACTTGTCGCTCTTGATGCTCATGTTCTTGTCAATCTCGGGGTAAGGGCGTGATTTTATGGGCATCCTGCACCGATGCCCGAGGGTATCGGACGAGATTCACGCCAAGAGGTTCCGTCTGACCCACGCCGACAACGCATCGACCAGCGCCACCAGCCCGATCATTGCCAGCAGCACCGTGCAGGCCTCGCGCATCTGGAACAGGCTGAGGTGGTAGCTCAGCATCTGACCCAGCCCCCCTGCCCCGACCACACCAAGGACCGCCGCCGCACGGATGTTGTTTTCCCAGCGGTAGAGGCTGTAGGCGAGCCACTGCGGCGCCACCTCCGGCAGCGTCGCGTAGAGGAACACCCGTGCAGCACCGACCCCGCGGCTGCGCAGCACCTGCGCCGCCGCCTGCGGGGCGTTTTCCAGCGTCTCGGCCAGCAAGCGCCCGAGCACCCCGGTCGTGTGCAGCGCCAGGGCCAGCGTGCCCGGCAGCGGCCCCAGCCCGGCCGAGATCAGCAGCAGCGCCGCCCACACCAGTTCCGGCACCGAGCGCAGCGCGTTGAGCACCAGCCGCGCCGCGCCATGTCCCACCGAAGCCACGGCGCCGCCCTGCAGGCTCGCCGGCAGCGCCAGCACCAGCCCGGCCAGCGCCGCCAGCGCAGTGCCAAGCAGCGACATGGCCAGTGTCTCCAGTGTGGCCCGCGCGGTCTTGAGCAGGAACGGCGTCGAGGTCTCCGGGGGAAAGAAGCTCGCCGCGAAGGTGCCCATGCGCCCGAATGCCTGCGGTCCGAGAAACTCCGCCCAGCGCAGATCCAGGCTGACGAAGCTCGCCGCGACCAGCCCGAACAGCGCCAGAACGAGCCAGGGTGCGCCCCGGTTCATGCCAATCCCCGGCGGATCCACGCACTCACCCGGTCCGACAGCGCCACCAGCGCCATGAACACCAGAAGAATCGCGCTCACCTCGCCGCCCGCGAACATCTTGGCGGCGTTGTCGAGCTGCTGCCCGAGCCCGCCCGCACCCACGAATCCCAGCACCACCGACGAGCGGATCGCACATTCCCAGCGGTACACGGTGTAGCTCGCCAGCTCATGGGCTGACTGCGGCAGGGCGGCGAACAGCAGCGTCTGCAAGCGCCCGGCGCCGTGGCCCAGCAGTGCCTGCGCAGGTGCGGCATCGGCGCTCTCCAGAATTTCGGCCCAGACCTTGGCCAGCATGCCGCCATAGGCGATGGCGATGGCGAGCACCCCCGCCGTCGGCCCAAGTCCCACGACCCGCACGAACACCAGTGCCCAGACCAGCTCCGGCACCGAGCGCAGCACCACGGTGAACGCCCGCAACCCTTGCCGCACCAGCGCCTGCCCGCGGCCCATGCGCCCGCCGACCGCGCTGACCGACAGCCGCTGCGTCATCGCCAGCGCCAGCGGCAGCGCGATCAGACCCGCCAGCGCCATGCCAGCCGTCGCGATCGCCAGGGTGCGCCAGGTCTCCCGGGCCAGCAGCATGAGGAATTCCGCGTCATGCCGTGGCGGCACGAACTGCGCCAGAAAGCGCCCGGTCACGCGCAGGCTGCGGGCATCGAACAGCGTCCACGGCTGGAACTCGGCCAGCACCAGCATCGGCCAGAGCACCACCAGCGCCACCAGCAGCCCCAGCCAGCGCCCTTGCAGCGCTGGATCGCGCACCGCCGCCGTGGACGTGTTCATCGGCACATCGCCTGTGGCAGCGCCGCGGCAACCGACGGCAGATCGGCGCGCACCTCGGCGGCCGGCGCGAACACCGCACCGCCATACAGCGCCTGCAGCCGCGCACCGTCCAGCCCCGACGACGGCCCGTCGTAGACCACCTGCCCCTCGCGCAGCGCCACCGTGCGCGCAAAGCAGCGCCGCGCCACCTCGACCTGGTGCAGCGAACACACCAGCGTGCGGCCCTCGGCCCGGGCGGTTTCGGTCAGCCGGCGCATCACCAGCTCGGCCCGCGCCGGGTCCAGCGCCGACAGCGGCTCGTCGACCAGCCACAGGTCCGCGTCCGCCACCAGCAGCCGCGCCAGCCCGACCCGTTGCCGCTCACCGCCCGAGAGGCGGTCCACGCGCAGCCACAGCTTGTCCGGCAAGTCCAGCGCCGACAGCGCCTGCTGCACGCGCTCGGCGTCGCCGGCACGCGGACTCCACAGCGTGCGCAGGCTGGTCCATAGCGACATCTGCGGCAAGCGCGCCGCCAGCACCGCCGTCACCACCCGCTGGCGGGGCGGCAGCGGCGGCACCTGCGGCGCGAGCAGCGCCCGCGCCCGCAGTGTCTGCCGCGCGGCCGTGCCCAGGGTCCACGGATCCTCACCGAACAGTGCAAGCGTCCCGGCAGACGGGCGGAGCATTCCGGCCAGCGCCAGCAGCAACGTCGTCTTGCCGGCTCCGGATGCGCCGATCACCGCGACCTGGTCGCCTGCCTGCAACCGCAGGTTGACGCCGCGCAGCACCGGCGCAGCGCTAGGCGCTGGCGCGACCTGCAATCCGCCCAGTTCGACGACCACTGGCGCCGGCAGACTCACTTCAGCAGCCCGGCCTGCTCGGCGGCGCCCTTGATGCCGTTGTAGTGCTCGGCCTTGGTCGGGATGAAGCGGCTGGCGCGCTGCAGCGCCAGGATCTCCTTGCCGCCCGGCGCCGACTCCAGCGCCAGGAAGGCCGCGGTGATCTTCTCGCGCAGCGCGGCGGGCATGTCGGCGTGGACGCTCCAGTTGTAGTCGTAGTAGCCCGGCGTCGTGTAGAACACCTTGACCGCGGCCGGATCGACCTTCTTCTCGGCGACGAACTTCTCCCAGACGGAGATGTTCAGCGCGCCGGCATCAACCTTGCCGCTGGCGACTGCGGCGATGGTCGCGTCGTGCGCCCCGGAGAAGCTGATCCGCTTCAGATCGGTGTCCGGGTTGATCTTGGCAGCCAGCAGGTAACTGCGCGGCATCAGGTGGCCCGAGGTGCTGGAGGCCGAACCGAAGCTCAGCGTCTTGCCCTTGAGGT
>JBEANV010000079.1:0-2964 GCA_041165285.1 Pseudomonadota bacterium
AGGACGGCTCGCCCGTGCGCTTCGACGTGCTGCGCGCGATGCTGTTCTACATCGACGAATTCCCCGAGCGGCTGCACCACCGCAAGGAAACCGACCTGCTGTTCCCGCTGATCCGCCAACGCAGCGACAGCGCCGCCGAGATCCTCGACAAGCTCGACCGGGACCACGGCGTCGGCGAACGCGCGATCCGCGACCTGGAGCACACGCTGCTGGCCTGGGAGATGCTGGGCGAGCCGCGGCGCGAGCTGTTCGAGCAGGCGGTGGAGCGCTACCTGTCGTTCTACCTGAAGCACATGCAGCTCGAAGAAGAGATCGTGCTGCCGCTGGCGCTGCAGGTGCTGGAAGCGTCGGACTGGGTCGTGCTCGACGAGGCGTTCGGCGAGAACCGCGACCCGCTGACCGGCCACACCCCGTCGGCCGAATACGAACAGCTCTTCAGCCGCATCGTGCGCACCGCGCCGGCCCCCATCGGTCTGGGGGCCGCGGCCTGAGGAAACGGCGCGCAGCACGCGGCGAGGGACAGCGGGCTCTACACTTCCGAGCCCGTGAAGACCACCACCACCCCACCCTCCTTGCCGCCGCGCGCCATCGTGCTCGCCGCGGGCCGTGGCGAGCGCATGCGCCCGCTGACCGACACCACGCCGAAGCCGCTGCTGCCGGTCTTCGGGCGCCCGCTGATCGAGTGGCACCTGCTGGCGCTGGCCCGTGACGGCGTGCGCGAGGTGGTCGTCAACACCGCGTGGCTCGAAGACTGCTTCCCGGCCGTGCTCGGCGACGGCTCGCGCTTCGGCCTGTCGATCCGCTACTCGCACGAAGGCCGCGACTACGGGGGCGCGCTGGAAACCGCCGGCGGCATCGCCACCGTGCAGGACTGGCTGTGCGCCGATGGCCGCGCGGCGTTCTGGGTGGTCTCGGGTGACATCTGGGCGCCGGACTTCCGTTTCGACGCTGCGCTGGTCGAGGATTTCATCGCCAGCGGTCAGGACGCGCGCCTCTGGGTCGTGGCGAACCCGCCCTACCACCCGCGCGGCGACTTCGACCACGATGGCAGCCGCGTGACCTACGCCAACCTCGCGCTGATGAGCCCGCGGCTGTGCGCCGGGCTGCCGGTCGGGCGGCGAGCCGCCCTCGGATCGCTGCTGATCAACGGGGTCGCTGCGGGCCGGATCGGGCTCGAAACCGGCGTCGGCCGCTGGGAAAACGTCGGCACACCGGCGCAACTCGCCGCGCTTCAGTCCGAGCCCCACCCTGGCGCCTAGAATTCACGCCAAACAAGTCCACGTCCTCCACGCCCTCCTAGTCCTCCAAGCTGCCCACCACCATGCTGACCTTCCAGCAAATCATTCTTCGCCTTCAGGAATACTGGGACGCCCAGGGCTGTGCGCTGCTGCAGCCCTACGACATGGAAGTCGGCGCCGGCACCAGCCACACCGCCACCTTCCTGCGCGCCCTCGGCCCCGAGCCCTGGGAGGCCGCCTACGTGCAGCCGAGCCGCCGCCCCAAGGACGGCCGCTACGGTGACAACCCGAACCGCCTGCAGCACTATTACCAGTACCAGGTCGTGCTCAAGCCCGCACCGGCCAACATCCTGGAGCTGTACCTCGGTTCGCTGGAGGCGCTCGGCTTCGACCTGAAGAAGAACGACATCCGCTTCGTCGAGGACGATTGGGAGAACCCGACGCTCGGCGCGTGGGGTCTCGGCTGGGAGGTCTGGCTGAACGGCATGGAAGTGACGCAGTTCACCTACTTCCAGCAGGTCGGCGGCATCGACTGCAAGCCCATCACCGGCGAGATCACCTACGGGCTGGAGCGGCTGGCGATGTACCTGCAAGGGGTCGAGAACGTCTATGACCTCGTCTACGCACCGGGCCTGAAGTACGGCGACGTGTTCCACCAGAACGAGGTCGAGCAGTCCACCTACAACTTCGAGCACAGCAACGTCGAGTTCCTGCTGACCGCGTTCGGCGCGCACGAAGGCAATGCGCAGCACCTGATGACGCAGCAGCTGGCCCTGCCCGCCTACGAGCAGGTGCTGAAGGCCGCGCACACCTTCAACCTGCTGGACGCCCGCGGCGCGATCAGCGTCACCGAGCGTGCCGCCTACATCGGGCGCATCCGCAACCTCGCCCGCGCCGTGGCCGCCGCCTACCTCGACAGCCGCAAGCGCCTGGGCTTCCCGATGGCGCCCAAGGCATGGGCGGATGAGGTGATCGCGAAGATCGACGCCGAAGCCGCCAAGGCCGACGCCAAAAACGACGCCAAGAACGACTCGAAGAAGGCCGCCTGACCATGACGACCACGCAGAACCTCCTCGTCGAACTCTTCGTCGAAGAACTCCCGCCCAAGGCGCTGAAGAAACTCGGCGAATCGTTTGCCGGCACGCTGGCGGCCTCGCTGAAGGCCAGCGGTCTGGCCGGTGCCGACGCCGTGGTGACGCCGTTCGCGTCGCCGCGCCGGCTGGCCGTGCATGTCACGGGTGTCGCCGCGAAGGCAGCCGACAAGGCCGTGCAGCAGAAGCTGATGCCCGTCGCCGTGGCGCTGACCGCCGACGGGCAGCCTACGCCCGCACTGTTGAAGAAGCTCGCCGCCGTCGGGGCCGATGCGTCCGTCGTGCCGAGCCTGAAGCGCCTGCCGGATGGCAAGGCCGAGGCGCTGTTCCTCGACTCGCTCGTGCCGGGCGCGACGCTGGTTGAAGGGCTGCAGAAGGCGCTGGACGAGGCACTCGCCAAGCTGCCGATCCCCAAGGTGATGACCTACCAGCTTGCCGATGGCTGGTCGAGCGTGAACTTCGTGCGCCCGGCCCACGGACTCGTGGCGCTGCACGGTGACGACCTCGTGAACATCGCCACCCTCGGCCTGACCGCCGGCCGCACGACGAGCGGTCACCGCTTCGAGGCCGCGAACCCGACCGTCACGCTGCGCCACGCCGACACCTACGCCGAGCAGCTCGCCAGCGAAGGCGCC
>JBEANV010000080.1:0-9599 GCA_041165285.1 Pseudomonadota bacterium
CCGGCAGCGCCGAAGCCTGCGAACTGCGCGACGGTGACCCGGCCGACTACGCTGGCCTCGCGGTGCGCCGCGCGGTGGCCCACGCGAATGGCGAGATCGCCACGGCGCTGGCGGGCCTTGATGCGCTGGACCAGCACACCGTCGATACCACGATGCGCGCGCTGGACGGCACGCCGCAGCTCGCGCGCCTGGGTGCCAACGCCATCCTGGCGGTGTCCATCGCCACGGCGCGCGCCGCTGCCGCTGCGCAAGGCCTGCCACTGTTTGAACGGGTGCGACAGATCGCCGGCGGCTCGCCATCGACGATGCCGGTGCCGATGGTCAACATCCTCAGCGGCGGCCTGCACGCCGGCCGTGGCATGGACGTGCAGGACTTCCTGGCCATGCCGGTGCGTGCCACCTCCATCGCCGAGGCCATCCACATCCTGTCGCGGGTGCGCAATGCCGCCACCGACGAAGCGCGTGCCCGTGGCCTGCCCACCCTGCTGGCCGATGAGGGTGGCATCAGCCCGGGCCTGCCGACCGGCCGCGACGCGCTGGAGATGATGCTGCGAATCATCGAACGCGCTGGCCTGAAGCCAGGCGAGGACATCGTGATCGCCATTGATGTCGCAGCCACTTCGCTGCAGCGCGCCGAGGGCGGCTACGCGCTGGCGCGAGAAGGCCGCGTCGCGAACGCTGCCGACATGATCGAGATGCTGGCCGACTGGGTGCGTGACTACCCCGTGGTGTCTATCGAGGACGGGCTGGGCGAAGAGGACTGGGCCGCCTGGGCGCAACTGACGCAGCGCCTGGGCAGCCGCGTGCAACTGGTCGGCGATGACCTGTTCACCACCCATCCGCAGCGGCTGGATCGCGGTGTGCGCGAGCGGGTGGCCAATGGCGTGCTGGTCAAGGCCAACCAGAACGGCACGCTGTCGGGGACCATCGCCCTGATCGCGCAGGCCAAGGCGGCGGGTTACGCCACCATCGTCTCGGCGCGCTCGGGCGAAACCGAAGATGCCTTCATGTCCGACCTCGCCGTCGGCACCGGCGCCGGGCAGATCAAGATCGGTTCGCTGCGCACGTCCAGCACCGTGGCCAAGTACAACCAGTTGCTGCGCATCGAAGAAACCTGCCAGGCGCCGTTTGCCGTGCTGCCGCGCTGACCGACATGCGCGCCAATATGCGCTGGGCCCCGCCTTCCCTGCTGCTGCTGGACACCGGCGCAGCCCCGGTGGACGGGCCATGCGCCGAAGGCCCGTCGGCACCCAGCGCGCACTGGCTGACGCCGGAGACCGAACGCACGACCCACTACTTCTGGGCCGCGACCCGCGTGCGCCGCATCATCCAGATCAAGCTCGACAGCGCCGCCCGGCCTGGATTTCTACGTGGGCGCCGCCGATGTCACCTCGCGAAAATGGCGCGGACTCAGCCCATAGGTGGACTTGAACAGCTTGCTGAAGTGTGCCGCGTCGCTGAAGCCCCAGCGCAGCGCGACCTGTCCGATGCGCTCGCCATGGTGCTCCTGCAACGCCGATCGGCATTGCTCCAGCCGCAGGGTTCGGATCGAACCTGCCACGGTGGTGTCGAACGCGGCAAACAGCGCATGGAGCGCGCGCACCGAGCAGCCGTGGTGCCGTGCGATCACCGAGGGATCGAGGGCCGGATTCTCGATTTCACGGGTGATGTAGTGCCGCACCTGTTCGTAGAGATCGGCCTTGCTGCGCACCGCGTGGCGGGGTTTGCGCAGGCTCTGGTCGAGCAGGTCGAGTGCGGCCTCGATGCCCACTTGCAGGTCGCTCGGCTCGAACCTGGCCCGGTGCTGCCAGAGCGTTTCCACGCTGCTGCGGGCCAGCGTGGTCAGCGCGGTCTGGCCGTTCAGCACGGTCCAGTCCCCGCTCGGGACCAACTGGGGCCAGCGGCGCTCGAAGTGTCGGTCCGGGACCAGGAGTTGCAGCACCCGCACCGGATCGATGAATTCGAAATCACTGGACACCCTGCTGTTCCAGATGAGGATGCTGCCAGCCGCCAGGAGCGTCTCGTGGTGCGGGTTGTCCACCACCTGCTGGCCAGCGAGTTGAAACAGCACCCCGTAAAACGGCACGGCACCCTGTGATGCGGCGTCGAAACTGCCCGTCAGCGCCACGGCCTGCTTGGCCACCAACAGCAGCGGACCCGCACACACGGTGTGGACTTGGACCCGCCTGTCCGGCGGCCGATGCCCATGCAGATGCCAGACGGCCTGCACCGGGCCGTGGCGCAGCGTCACCGTCTCCAGCGACGAGGGTGGGGCAGGCGGTGGTGGTTCCATGAGCAGCGTGGGCCGGGCAAGCGATGGTCAGTGGGCACTGTAGGGACGACCTGGGGCATGCCTGGGCCGGGTTTTCCCGTCGCACCCGGCCATCCCCCTCTCCGTGGGTGGGGTGAGCGGTCCGTCCCTTGTGTGCGTCGCTCCGTGACAACCCGTGGTTGGCGTGGATACACAAGAGTTCTGCGCCCATGCACAAGAAACCTCCCGGGGTTCCCCACAGACTCGCCGCCATTGCACCGCGCTGGTCCTGTGCTTTTGCTGCTTTCCTTTTCCTTTTCCTTTTCTTTTTGAGACGCACCATGTTCAAAGACAAAGTCGTGGCCATCACCGGCGCAGGCTCGGGCATCGGCCGGGCGCTGGCGCTCGAACTCGCGCCCCTTGGCGCGCGACTGGCACTCTCCGACATCAACCCGGCTGCGCTGGCCGAAACGGTGTCGCTGTTGCCCATGGGCACGCAAGCCCGCGCCTATCCGCTGGATGTCTCGTCGCGGGACGCCGTGTCCGGTCACGCACAGGACGTGCAGCGCGACTTCGGGGGCGCACATTTCGTCATCAACAACGCCGGCACCTCGGTGCTCGCCACGGTCGAGCATGTGACGATCGAGGAGATCGAGAAGGTGCTGGCGATCAACCTGTGGGGGGTGATCTACGGCACCAAGGCGTTCCTGCCCCTCATGCTGGCGCAGCGCGAGGGCTGCATCGTCAATGTCTCCAGCGTGTTCGGTCTGGTCGCCACGCCTTGTTCGGTGGCCTACACGGTGTCCAAGTTCGGGGTGCGTGCGCTGACGGAGACGCTGTGGATGGAGCTGGATGGCACCGGCGTTCGCGCGGTCCTGGTGCATCCGGGGGGCATCAACACCAACATCAGCAAGGCCACGCCGACCGCCCGCCACGAAGGCGAACGGGAGCGCGCCCTGGCCGAGGCCAACCTGCGCCAGATGACAACCACGCCGCAAGACTGCGCGCGCCAGATCGTTGCAGGCTTGCGCAGAGGAGACAAGCGCCTGCTGGTCGGCAACGGCGCACGCGCGCTGCACTGGATCTCGCGGCTATTCCCGGACAGCTATGGTGAGCTGGTGCGCCGCAAGCTCGGCGTCTGAACGGACCACGCACCATGCTTCGGACCCAGGCAGGCGCCGGTCAATGCCACTGGATCCACTTCACCCGACACGGTGAACCTGGCCTTCCTGCAATTGCCCCGGCTGACGGCGGCAGCGGCGCCAGACCCTGCCATCGCCGCATGGCCACGCTCATTCGGGCTTGTAGTTGATCGCCTTCAGCGTGTCGCCCATGGCCGCGTGGTCGGCGGCCAGTTGCCGGGACATCTGCTCCGGCGCCATCGGCGTGCCGGCCTGGATCTCCACGCCGATCTCGCCGAAACGGGTGCGCAGCGCCGGTTGCTCCAATGCCTTGAGGGACGCTTCGCGCATCCGCCGCTGTGCCGGCTCCGGCGTGTCCGGGGTGGTCCACAGCGCCACCCACGATGTCCGCGTCAAGTCCTTGTACCCCAGTTCGGCGAGGGTCGGCACGTCGGGCAGGAGTGCCATGCGCTGCGGCGAGGTGACGGCGAAGGCCCGCAGCTTGCCCGACTTGATGAACGGCAGCGCAGACGGTGGTGCATCGAACATGAACTGCACCTGGCCACCGATCAGGTCTTGCTGTGCCGGCGGCGAGCCCTTGTAGCCCACGTGCAGCATGTCCAGTCCCGCCGCCTTGTTGAGCTGCAGGCCCAGCACATGCGACAGCGATCCCGGGCTGTAGGAGGCATAGTTCACCTTGCCGGGGTTGCCCTTGACCCAGGCCACCAGCTCGGGCAGGGTCTTCGGCGGCAAGGTGGCATTGCCCACCAGCACCAGCCCGCCGCCGCCGATCTCGACCAGCGGCCGGACATCCTTCAGCGGGTCGAAGTTCAGCTTCAGGGTGTGGGGCGCTTCTGAAAAGAACCCATTGACCGCCAGCAGCCAAGTCTGCCCATCATGGGGTGCCGAGAGAAAGGCACCGGTCGCGAGCGAGCCGATGCCGCCCGGCCGGTTCTCGACGATCACGGGCTGACCGAGCTGCCGGGCCAGGTGGTCGGAAAAAATCCGGGCGATGAGGTCGGTGGCCGAGCCGGGCGGCACGCCGACGATGAGGCGCATGGGGCGGTCGGAGGCGGGTTGTGCCCGCACGGGCAGACCCGCACCAGCGACGGTCAGCGCGGCCAGCGCGACCAGCGATTGCGCCACCAGGCGGCGAGACAGGCGAGGGGTGTTCGGACGGTTCACGACAGGGCTCCTTGAAACAGACCCGGGCGGCGGGTCACGTGCCTGACCCTAATCGTGGACCGGTGCGTCCGCGCCACCAGTGGAGAGTGGGGAATGGATCGGGTAAACCCGGAATGTCGTTTTCGGTTCGAACTTTGGGTAAATGCTTCTTGCAGAGGCCCGCCAGTCGCTGGACCATCCAGGGCTGAATCCGCAGCCCTATGACGATCCCTGTCCATCTCCGAGATCCCGCCCTTGTCCTGAAGTCCAGCCCGCCGCGGGTGGGCCGTGACCTCCTGCAGCGCGAACGGCTGAGCCTCGCCCGGCTGGACCTCGCGGGCACCCAGGTCATTGCCACCCTGGCGCCCACGGGCTTTGGCAAGACTTCGCAGTTGGCCCAGTGGCGGCGCGAGGCACTGGCCCGCGGTGCCCTCGCGTTCTGGCTGACCCTGGATGCGCGGGACGAGCCGTTGCGCCTGGTGAGCGGCCTGGCCCACGCCGCACAGCAATCGGCAGGCAAGCGCGGATTCGACACGCCGTTCACCGCCTGGCTGGGGCGTTGCACCGATGCGCGCGAAGCCCTGACCGGGTGGCTGGCCGAAGTGGCCAGGCTGTCGGTGGAGGTGCTGCTGGTGCTGGACGAAGTGGACCAGGCACCCGGCAGCACCCGCACCCAGGTCATCACCTACTTGCTGGGCAACGCTCCGGCCAATCTGCGCGTGGCGCTGGGCGCCCGGCCGGCGGGTGCGCTGATGGTCAGCGGCGAACTCAGCCGTACCCCCCACACCCGCGTGCTGGCCTCGGACCTGCGCTTCCGGCAGAACGAGACGCTGGCCGTCCTCGCCGCCGCGCTGGGCAGCCACTACGACCTGGAAACGGCGCTGCGCCTGCACGAGATGACCGAGGGCTGGCCGCTGGGGGTGCAACTGGCGGTGGCGGCGCTGCGGCGCACCGAGGGCCGATCGAGTTTCATGGATGCCGCGTCGGCCGGTATCCGGCGCTATTTCATCGACACCTTGATCGACCAGCAATCCCCCGATGTCTACCAGTTGCTGGTCCGCATGGCGCAGTTCGACCTGATCCACCCGGACCTGTGCGTCGCCGCGCTGGGCAGCGACAGCGTGCGCGACGGCCTGCAGCATCTGGCGGAGAACACCCCTGTGCTGCTGCAGGCCGAAGGCAGCGAGTGGATGCGCCTGCACCCGCTGGCCCGCGAGGTGCTGGGCGATCGGCTGCGGCAGTTGCCGGTTGCCGAACGACAACTGCTGTCACGCCGTGCCAGCACCTGGCTGGCCGAGCATGACCTGCACGAGGCTGCGGCCGAACAGGCCCTGCTGGCCGGCGACACCGACGTGGCCTTCGAACTGGCGGAACGCAGCATCCGCCGCATGGTGATGCAGGGGCGCATCGGTGCGGTGCTCGAATGGCACGGCCGGATGCCCGCTGCCGACCTGGCCCACCACCCAGGTTTCTGGGCACCCATCGCCTGGGCCTTGGCGATGAGCGAGCGGCACGCCGAGGCGGGTCCGCTGATCGAGTCCATCCAAAGACAGCCCGACGTGGCACCGGCCGAACAGTTCGAGGCCGATCTGCTGCGCGCCACCTGCGCGGGCTTTGCCGACCGTGCCGACGATCTGGCCGAGCTGACGCACCGCTGGCCCGAACCGCCGGCACTGGCCCGTTTCGAGGACTTGCCGATCTACTGGATCAGCCGCGGCTTCGGCGCCCTCTACCAAGGCCAGCCCACCGAGGCCCGGCGGCACTGGAACCGCATCGGCGCCTTCGACCGTGCGCGGGCCTATTCCCCGATGTCCTACGGCTTCACCGAGTTCAGCATCGGACTGAGCTACCTGTGGGAGGGCCGCTCCGGTCTGGCCGAAGAGGTGCTGCGTCCGGCCCTGGTGCGGGCCGAGGAACGCATGGACCGGCGCAACCTCGTGGCGTGCATGCTGGCCGCCTTGCTGGCCCAGGCGCGCTGGGACAGCGGTGACGATGACGAACCGGCGGCGCTGCTGACGCTGCGGCTGGACGTGCTGGAACGCCAGGGGCTGCCCGATCCGCTGCTGAGCGTCTACCTCACGCTGGCCCGCATCGCGGAACATGCCGGCCACCAGGACAAGGCGCTCAGCCTGCTGGAGGCACTGCGCACGCTCGGGGTCGCCCGCAACATGCCGCGCCTTCAATTTGCCGCCCAGTGCGAACTGGTGCGCCTGCACGCCCACGAGGGCCGTGTGGAGACTGCGCACCAGTTGAGCAGGGAACTGGTCGCGCTGTTCGAGGCACAGCGGGCCAGTCTGTCGCAGACCCAGACCCCCTGGCTGATGCTGCAGGTGGAACTGGCCCGCGCCCACGCTGCCATGGCCCAGCCGGGCAGTGACCGCCTGCCCGACGCCCTGCAAGCCCTGCAAGCCGCTGGCTCCCTGGCCACCAGCCTGCACCTGGGACAGGAAGCCATCGAAGCCCGCCTGCTGCGCGCCCAGGTCTTGCGCCGCTGTGGTGCCGCCGAGGCCGATGCGCTGGCGGCCGAAGCCTTGAGCCTGGCCCGAGCGGCCGGGCTTCAGCGGCTGGTGTCGCGCTACGGCGAGCCAGCCAGCCGAACGGCCCCTGTCCCGGTCCCGGTCTCGCTGCCCGCAGCGCCACCACCACAGATGCCGGCCTCAACCGTGGCCGGCAGTGCGATGCTGACGGCGAAAGAGCGCGAGGTGCTGGCACTGCTGACGCAAAACCTGAGCAACAAGGAGATTGCACTGGCGATGGGCAGCGGCGAGCAGACCATCAAGTGGCATGTGAAGAACCTCTTCACGAAGCTGGGCGGGCTGAACCGCAAGCACGCGGTTGCCCGCGCCCGCGTGCTCGGACTGATCGAGCACTGACCACCTCCACCCGCCAAGCACCCCTGCGGGCGCAGCGTCAGAGGGACGCTTCGTCCATGGCGAGCACGCTGGCGGCACCATTCACCACCACGTCGGCGAGGGCCGCTGCCGGTTGCAGCACCTGCGTGGCATAAAACCGCGCGGTGGCGAGCTTGGCTTTCAGGAACGCCGCGTTGTTGTCGCCCTGCGCCAGACCGCGCTGGGCGGCCAGTGCGGCACGCGCCATCTGCCAGCCACCGGCCACGGTGCCCAGCAGCCGCAGCAGTGTCGCCGACCCCGACAGCACCAGCAGCGGGTCGTTGCCGTAGTGCGCCAGCGCCCATTCGGTTGCACGCTGCAGCGCCTGCACGCTGGAACGCAAGTGCTGGCCGATCTCGCTCAACCCGGCGTGGTCGGCCGCATCGAGCTGGCCCAGGGTGCGCTGGACCTGTCCCAGCCACGTCCGCAGGCTCGCGCCACCGTCACGCACCAGCTTGCGCTCGACGAGGTCGTGGGCCTGGATCGACGTGGTGCCTTCGTAGATCGAGCAGATGCGCACGTCGCGCAGCGGCTGCGAGGCACCGCTTTCCAGCACATAGCCCATGCCGCCATGCACCTGGATCGCCAGGCTGGTCACCTCGATGGCGGTCTCCGAGGCCCAGCCCTTGAACACCGGGATCATCAGGTCCACGAACGCCTGGCGCTCGCGCCGCACGTCCGCATCCGGGTGGTGCGCGGCCATGTCCCGCGCGCCGGCAATCAGGTAGCCCAGCGCGCGCATCGCCTCGGTCTGGCTGCGCATCAGCATCAGCATGCGGCGTACGTCCGGGTGGCGGATGATGGCGACCGGCGCGCCCTCCTGGCCCGGCAGTCGGCCCTGGACCCGCTCGCGCGCATAGGCCACCGCCAGTTGGTAGGCCCGCTCGCACATGGCCATCGACTCCAGGGCCACGTTGAAGCGGGCCGAGTTGACCATC
Source organism: Pseudomonadota bacterium (assembly GCA_041165285.1). Taxonomy (GTDB): domain Bacteria; phylum Pseudomonadota; class Gammaproteobacteria; order Burkholderiales; family Burkholderiaceae_C; genus Sphaerotilus. The sequence continues at coordinate 8,366 of JBEANV010000080.1, forward strand.
ACGAACATGGCCTGCAAGCCCCGGTTCTCCTGGCCCACCAGCCAGCCCACCGCGCCCTCGCCCGCACCGCCATACACCAGCGTGCAAGTCGGGCTGGCGTGGTTGCCCAGCTTGTGTTCGATGCCGGTGCAGACCACGTCATTGCGCTCGCCAATGCCCCCGTCGGCGTCGGGCAGAAACTTGGGCACGACAAACAGCGAGATGCCCTTCGATCCTTCAGGGGCGCCCGGCAGTCGGGCCAGCACCAGGTGGACGATGTTCTCGGTCAGGTCGTGCTCGCCATAGCTGATGAAGATCTTCTGCCCGGACACCCGGTAGGTGCCATCCGGCATGGGCCGTGCGCGGCTGCGCAGCGCGCCCACGTCGGAGCCGGCCTGCGGTTCGGTCAGGTTCATCGTCGCGGCCCATTCACCGCTCGCCAATTTGGGCAGGAAGCGTGCGCGCACCGACTCGCTGGCCGCAGCCGCCAGAGCCTTCATCGCGAACACCGTCAACTCGGGACAGAAGCAGAACGACTTGTTCGCCGCGATGAACATCTCGTTGACGGCGGCACACAGCAGGATGGGCAAGCCCTGTCCGCCGTGGTCGGCCGGCATGTGGATGTTGTGCCAGCCCGCGTCGATGAACTGGCGGTAGGCCGCCGAGAAACCCGGTGCAGTCGTCACTCCTTGCGGGGACCAGCGCGCGCCCTCGCGGTCCCCCACTGCGTCGAGCGGGGCCAGCACCTCCTGCGCAAAACGGGCGGACTGCTCCAGGATGGCGTTGGTCAGGTCTTCGTCGGCCAGTGCATCGGCATCGGGCAAGGCGGCCACCAGACCGGTGTCGGCGAGTTCACGCAGCACGAAGCGGATGTCTTCAAGAGGGGCTTGGTAGGCAGTCACGGCGGGCATCTTCAGAGAACGGATGGCGCCAGTCTGCAAGGAGTCACGGCCCTTTGTCTTGGCCGTGTGCGCTGAATTGTTGTGCATCCGTGCAGCCACCCTGGAACCGGCTGCACGCGGGTCAAAGCGAGGGGACACCCCCCACCCACAGAGAGTGGTCCAAGGGGAAACCCGCAGGGAACGACGGGGTGGTCTTCCTAGACTCGCCCAGCTTTTTCTCGATGACCGTCCCGGAGTTCCCCATGAAAGCATTGGTCGCTGTCAAGCGCGTGATCGACTACAACGTCAAGGTGCGTGTGAGGTCCGACGCCTCGGGCGTGGACATCGCCAACGTGAAGATGAGCCTGAACCCA
>JBEANV010000081.1:0-4705 GCA_041165285.1 Pseudomonadota bacterium
ATGTGATTCGATTGGGCAGGGCGCGGTAAGGCAGTGGGGTCTTGCAGGACCGACCGCTGGCCTGAGTTCCGGGGGCCGAACGTTTGAGGTGAGCGGCGCACGGAGGCAGGCCGGCTTTGGCCCAGAATGAAATGATTGACAAACACGGCATGCCGGAGTGCGTCCGCTCGAATGATGGGATGGACTCCCCCGCGCATTTCGGTATCAGAGTACCAGCCGGCGTCGCGTGGTGCGGGTGTCGGCACATGACGCGAAGGAGTCCGACATGAATGCTACGAGCCTTGCCATATCTGTTCAACCCGACGCAGGCGCGATCGTGGGCGTCGACCTGGCCAAGAACGTGTTCCAGCTGTGCGTGGCCGACGCCGCCTGGCGCCCGCGCGAGTCGCATCGGCTGAGTCGCGCTCAGTTCGAGCGCTGGTTCGCCAACCGTGCGGTCTCGCGCGTCGTCATGGAAGCCTGCGGCTCGGCCCATCACTGGGCACGCTGGCTCAGCGGGCTGGGCATCGAGGTCACGCTCTTGCCCGCGCGTTACGTGCGTGCCTACGTCGTCGACCCTGCGATTCTCCTGCAACCCGCATGAACACTGGCTGTGCGGCGTGATTCTTGCTGCTGAGATCCCCTGAATTCGAGACGTCTAAGGGCCGATTTCTGAGGGAATTGATGATGAGCACGCCGGACTTCTTTCGCTCCCGCCTGGACCAGATGATCGACCTGCGGCATCCGCTGGCGGTGCTGGCAACCCGGCTGCCGTGGGGCGCGATTGAGGCGGCCCTGGCACCCAAGCTGGCTCCCCAGGCAAAGCCGACCAAGCGTGTGAAGGGCGAAGACCTCGCTGGCGCGTTCGATGGTGAGTTCGGCGGCGGCATCAGCCCGGCGGGACGCCCGCGCTTGCCCGTGCGACTGATGGCAAGCCTGCTGTACCTGAAGAACAGCTTCAACCTGAGCGACGAGGAACTCGTCGAGCGTTGGGCCGAGAACGTGCAGTGGCAGTTCTTTGGCGGCATGGACTACTACGAGCCGCGCCTGCCGTGCGACGCCACCCAGATCGGCCGCTTTCGGCGCCTGCTGGGCGAGGACGGCCTGGAGCACTTGCTCAAGGCCACGATCGAATGCGCTGTGCAGATCAAGGCCGTCAAGCCCGCCGAACTCGAACGCGTGATCGTGGACACGACCGTGCAGTCCAAGGCCATCGCGCACCCGGTGGACAGCCGGCTGCTGGAGATCGCGCGGCACAAGGTGGCCAGCGCCGCCAAGCGCGCGGGCATTGCCTTGAAGCAGACCTATGCTCAGGAAGGCAAGACGCTTCGGCGCAAGGCTGGCGGCTACGCCCATGCCAAGCAGTTCAAGCGGCTGCGCAGGACGGTCAAGCGCCAGCGCACGATTCTGGGCGTGGTGATGCGAGAAGTGCAGCGCAAGCTCGACGCCGACAGGACAGCGATGGCTGCCGGTGGCGCTCCGGCGAACGAGCCCGACAGCCCGAAGGCACTCAGCGACCTCGCGACGCTGCTGCAGCGCGCCGAGCGCATCCGCACCCAGCAGCGCCACGACAAGAACAAGCTCTACGCGCTGCACGCGCCGGAGGTGGAGTGCATCTCCTTGGGGCTTGCGCCCGCAACCCCTACGAGTTCGGCGTGAAGGTCAGCCTGGCGGTGACGCACAAGCAGGGGCTGATGGTGGGCGCGCGCAGCTTCCCCGGCAACCCGTACGACGGCCACATCCTCAGCGCGCAGTTGGAGCAGACCACCAACTTGCTGCAAGACCTGGGGCGCACGCCCAAGCAGGCTGTCGTCGATCTGGGCTACCGGGGCGTGGACGCCGACAACCCGGGCGTGCAGATCATCCACCGCGGCAAGTACAAGTCGCTCAGCGAGCACGAGAAGCGACTTCTCAAGCGACGCCAGGCCATCGAGCGTGAGCGTCTCGCCATCCCATCTTGCTTACCGGTGATAGGCGCGTGACGATGGTGTCCACCTATTTCGTTGGTGGACACCTATGCATCCCAACTCCGTTCCTCGGCGCCGCCACAGTGACGAACTCAAGGCCAAAGTCCTGGCCGCCTGCGATGAACCGGGCGCGTCGATTTCCGGCGTCGCCCTTGCGCACGGCCTGAACACCAATCTCGTGCGCAAGTGGCGATCCGGTCGCGGCGTCAAGCGTGCCGGCAGAGCGATCACGCCAGCGGCAACGCCGAGCGCCACCGCCGAGTTCGTCGCAATCGAGATGCCCGCACCTCCCAAGCTTGCTGCGCGCGCGGCGACCGAGGCGAACGTCGCTGTGCCGATCGGCGAGCCGCTGATCCAGATCGAGCTTCGTCGCGGTCCGCTGCACTTGAACGTCCGCTGGCCGACCGCGGCGGCCGAGGACTGCCGCGCCTGGCTGAGCGAGCTGTCCTCGGGCCTGCTGAAGTGATCCGCATCGATCAGCTCTGGTTGTGCACCGCGCCGATGGACATGCGGGCCGGCGCGGAGCGGCTCATGAGCCGCGTCGTGCAGGCTACCGGCGGTGCTCGGGCGCATCACGGCTACCTGTTCGCGAACGCGCGGGCCACGCGCATCAAGCTGCTGGTCCATGACGGCTTCGGTGTGTGGTGCGCCGCGCGGCGCCTGAACGCCGGCCACTTCGCATGGCCGCGCGAAGCGACGGCGACCCCACTGTCGCTGACGCAGAGCCAGTTCGACGCCTTGATCGTGGGCCTGCCCTGGCAGCGACTGCCCGAGATGAGTGTGATCACGCGGATGTGAGCATCGTGTCGCAAGGCTCATGCCGTGAGCCATGGCGTTGACAGGACATCCGCCAGTGGCGTGAGGTCGCGGGACTTGGCAAGATGCAACGCATGCTCAGCATGCATGACCTCAAGCCGCAAGACCTGCAGGGTCTGTCGCAAGAGTCCGCCGCGGCGCTGGCCGCGCAAATGCTCGAGCACATCCAGCACCAGGCGAACGAGCTGCAGAGCAAAGGCCACGAGCTCGAACTCCAGCAAAAGCTGCTGCAGCGCAAGGACCGCGACATCGCCTACCGCGACGCGAAGATCGAGAAGATCACCTTCGAGCTGACGCGCCTGAAGCGCTGGAAGTTCGGCGCCAAGAGCGAGGCCATGACGGCCGATCAGCGGCAGATGTTCCAGGACACGCTGCTGGAGGACGAGGCGGACCTCGAAGCGCAACTCGCGGCGCTACAGGCCGCGTTGCCCAAGGTGCAGCCCAAGCCCAAGGCAACTCCCCGTCGCCCGCGTCGCCAGGCGCTGCCCGATCATCTGCGCCGCGTCGAGCACCACCACGAGCCCGAGGTCACGACCTGCACGACAGCGGACTGCGGGCAGCCGATGACGCGCGTGGGCGAGGACGTGAGCGAACGACTGGACATCGTGCCGGCGGAGTTCTTCGTGCACCGGCACATCTACGGCAAGTGGACCTGCCGCTGCTGCCAGCGCCAAGGCATCGAGCGCCTGGTGCAGGAGCCGGCCGACCCGCAGATCATCGACGGTGGCATCGCCGCCAGCGGGCTGGTCGCTCACACGCTGATCAGCCGCTTCGTTGACCACCTGCCGTACTACCGGCAGGAGACTATCAACGCCAGGTCCGGCGTGCACACGCCGCGTTCGACGCTGGCAAGCACCGCCGGCAACGCCGGTGCAGCGATGGTCCCGCTGTTCGAGGCGCACAAGCGCTTCGTGCTGAGTGGCTCGGTACTGCAGGCCGACGAGACGCCGGTTGCGATGCTGGACCCCGGCGCGGGCAAGACCAAGCGGGCGTACATCTGGGCTTACGCGCGGGGCGAGCTGGATGTCCAGCGCGGCGTGATCTACGAGTTCTGTCTGGGTCGAGGGTCTCAGTACCCGGTGGCCTTCCTGGGGGCGGCGCAAGGTCCGCCGGGCTCGGCGATGGAACATCAACCGGCGTGGCAAGGCACGCTGGTATGCGACCAGTACGCCGGGTACGACGCCGTGCTCGACAAACGCGTGTACCCGCAGCGCATCGCTGCACATTGCGTCGCGCATGCCCGACGCAAGTTCGACGAACTGGTCGGCACCAGCGAGGTGGCCAAGGAGGCGATCAAGCGCATCGGCTGGATCTACCACGTCGAAGGCCAGTTGAGCGGGATGGACCCGCAGCAACGCCTGGCGGCGCGCGAGCAGCTCACGCGGCCGCTGTGGAAGGAGTTGCACGTCTGGCTGAAACTCGAGCGCAGGCGCGTGCCGGACGGCGGATCGATCGCGGGGGCAATCGACTACAGCCTGAACAGCTGGGCCGCACTGACGCGGCACCTCGAAGACGGGGCCGTGCCGATCGACAACAACTTCATCGAGCGCCAGATCAAACCGTGGGCGATGGGCAGGAAGGCATGGCTGTTCTGCGGCAGCGAGTTGGCCGGTCAGCGAGCGGCGATCGTGATGAGCCTGGTGCAGTCGGCCAAGCTCAACGGGCACGATCCTTGGGCCTACCTGCGCGACGTGCTGGAGCGGCTTCCCAGCCACCCCAACAGCCGCATCGAGGAGCTGTTGCCGCACCGCTGGCAGAACCCCGCCGTCTGATCGCTGGACGACAAGCGCGTTGACGTCTCAACGGCGTCACTTCACGGGGGACGGCAAGCCGCTCACACTGCGCCGGGGTACGGCCCAACTCCTTCGTGCGCCAAGCGTCGAACTCCGACAGCTTCTCGCGGTCGATGCTCGTGATGTAGGTGCGGTCGAAGAACGGGATGT
>JBEANV010000082.1:0-3324 GCA_041165285.1 Pseudomonadota bacterium
AGCCCGTATCCAGACCGAAATCGACGCCGCGCAGCAGGCCAAGGGCGATATGCCCCTCACCGACGAGGAAACCGCTGCCGCCATCGACAAGGGTCGCGCCGCGTGGCAATCCGCTGGGCGCAAACTCAACACCGAGGAGCTGCACGTCACGTCGTGGCTCAAGGATGCCGCGGCCGAGAACGGGGGCACACTGTCGCCCCAGCAGGAAAAAGTCGAGCGCCTCAAGGCACGCCGCGCGTGGCGGCTGGCGTCGATGCAGGAAACGCCCGATCAGAAACTCTCGCGTGCGAAGGCGCTGGCCGATTATCGAGAGCATCTGACCGCGTTCACGCCCGAAGATCTGCAATCGCTCGCGCAGACCGCCGACATTGGCGGGAAACAAACCAGCTACATTGACATGAGTGGGTTTACCGGCAAGGAAGGTGTGAACGCGCGTGTCGCGGCGATTAAGCATGGGCTGATTCCTGTCACCGGCAAGCAGACCGAGCAGTTGGAGTCGGCGTCGGCCGCGTCGGCCAACGCGCGCCAGTTCCTTGACCAGATCAAGGCGAAACTCCCCAAGGACGCGGCGGGGCGGACCCTCGGTGGCCCGGCCAACAAGTTGTCGCAGTTCTTCCAGACCGACGAGGATCTCGCCTCGGCGAGTGGCTGGGACACGGCGATCTTCCCGACGCTGCGGGCGCTGAACGTCAGCGGGCGCATCAGCAACCAGGAGATCGACTTGGCGAAGGCTGCGCGGCCGAAGATCACTGACACGGTCGGCGTCGCCGAGCGGTTCGTGCAGATTCTCGATCAGCAGTTGAGCAACGCCGCCAACCGGGTGCTGGAGCGTGGCGTGCGGCCTGCGGCGCAGGCGGGTGGTGGGGCAGCCGCAGGCGCCAGCGGCGATCCGCGTCGTACCAAGGCCCGGCAGGCCCTAGTCGGTGCCGGCAAGCAGGCCGACGACGCGACCATCGACACGTTTCTGAAGAATAACCCCAACTTCAAGTAGGCTGGAGACCCGAGTGGCGGATCCAGCAGCGCAGACATTCAACTTCGAGGGGATTCCCAACGCCACCGGCCCCGGTGCCAGGTCCGACGCCACCGCGCCGGGCGGGCTGAATTTCTCCGGCATTCCTGACGCCCGGCCTGCGGCACCTGCCGGACCTGACCGCTCCCAAGGCGCGGCCAACCCCGACGCACCCGACGAGGACGTCATCCTCAGCAATGTAAAATCCGCCGGGCGGATGTTGCGCGGGGCCGCTCGGGGCGCGATCTCGACCGTTCAGGGACTGGCCGCGCCCATTCGTCGCGCGACGGGGATGGCGCCGGCTACGCCGCCTCCGGCGGAAACCACCACCGCCGGCACGATCGGCCGCGCAGGCGAGCAAATTGGCGAGTTCTTCATCCCCGCGGCTGCTGCCACCAAGTTCGCCAAGACCATCAACGCCGCACGCCGCCTGCAGGCGCTCGGGTTGACCGCACGTGCGGCGACCCTGCTCGGGGCCATCCCCGAGGCGGTGATGCAGGCCGGAGGCGCGTATGGCCTGACACGGGCACAAGGGGGCGAGGCGCCCGGTCGCGCCGCAGGCATTGCGGGCGCTCTGCCGGTGGTGGGTGCGGCAGCGGAGGTGGCTGTGCCCGCGATACTGGCCTCGGCCAAGCGTGGCGTCGAGAAGGTGCTGTCCACAGGGCTGACCGAGAAGATGCTCAGGAAGGCCCCTGGGCAGTCCGCCACGGTGGTCGGGGATGCGGCAAGCGATGCCCTCCGCGGACCGCTTCTGCGCTCGTGGACGAAGTGGGAATCGGCAACAGGGGCCGCGCGGCAGCGGGCGGGCCAGACGCTGGAGACGCTCCTAGCCGGCCCTGCTGGGGACACGGCACTGCCCAAGGCTGGTGTGCTCGACGCGCTTGATGATTTGGCCAACGCCAAGGGCCTCTCGACCGTCCCTGCAGGTGGCGTACAGCCCGGTGCTGGCACGCTGCACCAGCAGATCGTGCGCGCGGGTGGCGCCCAGCAGGTGGCCAAGGATCCCGCATTGCTGAAATCTATCCAGGCGATCAAAGCCGAGATCAACAAGTACCCCGGTGACTACATCTCGGCTCGCGACTGGCATTTCAAGAAATCCCTGTGGGACGACACCGTCTACGGGAGCTACACGTCCGGCGCGGTGACGCCGCTGCACGAACGCCTGATCAACGCCAACCGCAAGACGGCGCTGGCGGCAGCCAATGGGGTGCGCGAACTATTCGCTACGCAAGCAGCGCCGACTGTGGCTGCGGCCGACGCGGTCGTGTCGCGGGCGATTCGCTACAACGAACTGGTGAAGGAAGCAGCGGTGCAGGCTGAGGGCGCCTCCCCCACGCTGCTCCGGCAGATCAGCAAGGGCGCTGCAGGCACCCTCATCGGCGGAGGCGTCGGCTACGAGGCCGGCGGTGTGAAAGGCGCGATTGCGGGCGTGATCGGCGGCACTCTTGCGAGCCAACTCAATCGGGTGTTGAGCAGCCCGGCGTGGAAGTTGCTACCTGCGGCAAGCAAACGCGCGCTCGCCGATGCCGTTACCAGCGGTCAGGCGGATCGTGTTCGGCAGATCGTCGCGCCCCTGCTGACGGCGGCGACGAGTGGTAGATCAGCCGCAGCAGCACAAACGTCACCACAAACGCCATGACAAAGATTTCGATCATCTGCCCATAAGTATACGTGATCTCGTCCACTGATGCTCACACTCCACTGATGCTCCCACCCATGCCCCTTCCACGGCGCCGTACCGATTCAGAAACGATCTGGTGGATGCGCATCATCCTGCAAATGGGCGTACCTGCGGCGATTGCCGTGTTCCTGGTGTGGCGATTATCAACCGGGTTGCCCAACGCTGCGGATGTCACCGAGGTCAAGGCGTTGCTGAATACACATGTCGTCGCGACCGAGGCACAACTTGTTGAAATCCGCATGTTGCTCCGCGCGATCTGCTACAACACCGCCAAGGACGAATCGCAAGGGCGGGGGTGTGTGGCGAAATGATGTCAACGTGATGCTGTCAAGCTGATGTCAATATGATGTACAAAATGCGGTCAACGCGCAGAACACACTAATGGGCATTCTCCGCTTCAAAGACGGCGTGACGCTCAAGCCCGATCCGGCGGGGGCACGGCTGCTCGGGGCGATCGAGCGGGTGACGCGTGTCTGGTCAACCGACATCACAATCACCGCCGGCAGCGACAACCATCCACTCACCGATCCCCATACCCTTGGCCGGGCGTTTGACATCCGCACGCACGGGATGAGCGACAGCCAGAAGAAACTGTTTCTGACCTCGGTGTTGCAGGATCTGCTCGCAAGGGACA
>JBEANV010000083.1:0-6054 GCA_041165285.1 Pseudomonadota bacterium
CCGGTCACGGCCCAGGGGCTCGATGCGGACCGGTCCCGACTCGCCCAACTGGTACTGCTGCACCGAGTTGCCCGTGAGGAACACGGCATTGCCGGCGGTCGACACGCTGGTGAGCAGCGGATGTGCGTTGGCGGACTGCAGCAGGTCGCCCATGCGCCCGCCCCAGCCCGAGCTGGCCCCTTCCGGGGCGAGTGACTGCCAGAACGACTGCTGGTCGTTGTGCGAATAGAGCTTCGGTGGCACGGCTGAGCCGCCTGCGGTGTACTCGGCCTTGGAGAGCGGTTTCACCAAGGGGCCGACATTGGACAGCACCGCCAGCTTGCCGGCTTCGTACCACTTGCGCATCGGATCCAGTTCCAGTGGCATGCCGAAGGTTCGGCCCGGCGACTGGCCACTGGCGCTGAGCAACTGCAGCTGCCGGGCCGGCCAGGCCAGCGTGCCGCGCGAACGGGAATAGTCCAGATACTCCGCACTCTCGGTTGGCACGATCCAGTTGTGGGCGTCATTGCCGCCGGCCATGTACAGGCAGACCAGCGCGCGGTAGCCGCTGGTGTCGGCCGCAGCGGCGCGGCCGGCCGCGAGAGCGCCGATGCCGGCCAGCCCCATGGCCAGTGGCGTGTCGAAACCGGGCAGCAGCGGCGCGGCAGTGGCCGCCAGCCCGCAGTACTGGCGCAAGAAATGGCGTCGCGAAGCGTTCATGGTGCGGATCAGCGTTGGATGCGGAATTCGGGCGAGGCCAGGGTCAGGAAAATCGCCAGATTGACTCGGTCGGTGTGGCTGCGGGAACTGCCGTCCTCGACACTGACCACTGCTTCGGTCAGGGTCTTGCGCAACTCGGCCGACATGCGCCCGCCGAGCAGCAGCAGGTCGATCTCGTCGATCAGCGTGCTCACGCCGCCCCTGACCAGCGCGGTCAGCAGGTGCGTGGTGTTGCCCGGAATCTCGGGCGCGTTGTTGATCCAGCCGAGACCGCCTGTGCCCATCACGTCGGCGAGGTTGGCCCAGGCGGCCACGCTGTTCTCGTCGAGGATCTGGAATTCGGGGGCCGTGGCTTTGCGCGCGGCGAATCCGGGGACGGGCGGGACGTAGCCCGGGCGGAAAAAACCGAACACCGAAGGCGCCAGGAACGGGGTCTGTCCAGCCGGCCTGACCTGCCAGGCCATGTTGTAGCGGCCATTGATCGATGTGGCTCCGAAGGTCCGCATCCAGTGGACCAGGCTCAGCACCGGTTCGCGCAGCTTGCCGACGGCGCTGCCGGCGGCCGGGAGGCTGCGTGCTTCGGTGTCGAGCAAGATGGCCCGCACGACCGCACCCATGTCCCCGCGCGCGCCCTGGCCGTTGTTGTTGAATGCTGCCGCGACGCGGCCCACGTAGGCGGGGCTGGGGTGGCTGGTGACCAGCTGCTGGATGAGCTGGCGACCGATGAAGGGGCCTACGTTCGGGTGCCGGAACAGGGTGTCCAGCGCAGTCTTGAGGTCGGCATCGGCAGAGGCCCCCGCGGGCAGTGTCACTGCCCAGGCCTTGCCAGCGAAAAGCTTTTTCTCCGCGGTCGAATGCTGTCCGGGATAGGCCTTCATGGGTTGCAGATCGGTGCGCTGGTCCGCGATGGCGGTGTAGTCCGGCTCGCCCCAGCCGAACTTGTCGCTGGTGAGCTGGCTGTCCGGAAACCCCCAGGCAAAGCCGGTGAAGACCTTGGCGAGTGCCATCACGTCGGCATTGCGGTAGGTCTCGATGGGCTGGCCGGCGCCGTCGAGCTTGAGGCTGCCGTCCTGATTCAGCTCCTGCAGGCCGATGGTGAACAGCTGCATCAGCTCGCGCGCGAAATTCTCGTCTGGCTGGCGGTTGATCGACGGATCTTCCTTCCGGTTCCGTATGTGGGAGAGGTAGATGCCCATTGCGGGGCTGAGTGCCATCTCTGTGAGCAGGGTGCGGAAGTTGCCGAAGGCGTGGCGATTCAACAGGTCGAGGTAGTTTGCATAGGCGCGGCTGTGGAACCACAGATTGGCGTCGACCTGCGAGACCATGAAGATGTGGTGCAGCGCAAACGCGGTGCGCTTGCGCATCTGGTCCGGGGCCGGGGGCGTGGTGCGCCAGAAGATCCGTTCGAGTTCGGACGGGTCGTACTGGCTTCCACCTGGCCGATAGGCATCGTCCGAGTTGTAGCGGGCCTGCACCGCATTGACGTAATCATTGGTGATCGGCAGCGCCATCTGGGCGGCGATCCAGCTGGCATCGGTGGTCGAGGCCAGTGCGTCGAGTGCGGCCGGTGTCGGGCCGAAGCTGGCCTGAAGCAGCAGGCGGGCCGCGGCTTGGCGGCGGGCGAAGGCCGTGGCCGACAAGGTGGTGCGCGCCGGCCAGGTCAGACGCAGCGCCCCGTTGCTGGCCAGCGTGCTGTCACCGGGGATCAGGTCCAGCCCGTCGAACGCGGCGTTGCCGCCGCCTCTGTCAATGACCGCACCAGCGGTGGATGGCAGCACCACGGTGGAGCCGCTGTCGATCGACGCGATGTAGAGGTTGCGGTCGACGCCGTTCGCAACCATGTCATTGGTGAACACCACGTCGAGCTTGTCGCCGCTGCTCAATGTGGGTGCGCTGAAGCTGAAGTCGGCCCAGCTGGTGGTGTTCTTCACCTCCACCGTGCCAACCACCTGCTGATTGACACGGACCACCATGATCGGCCCGACACCGCCGTACAAGCTGCCCTTGGCCCGCACCGTGATGGCAGATTGTGTGGCCGCTGCCGTCGCGGTTGGTGTGGGCGCGGCCACGGCCGCCATTGAGCCGGCAAGCGGCAGACTGTCGGTGAGCGACGTGTTGTCGCTGCCGCCACCGCACCCCGCGATCAGGGTGAACAGAATTGCCGTCGACGTGGCGCGTGGATGCAGTGCGAAGCAGAAAGCCATCGGAGTGGTGCGCTCGACTGGCCAGTCTGGAGCGATGAGCGGCGCAGTGCAAGCGAACGAGGGTTGCGTGAAGTAACAGTTCTAACCGCTGCCTCTACCCAACCATCCCCACAGAACGGGGGTTCAAGGGGTTTTGTTCGATCTGCAATGCAAGAAAGGCACAATTCGGCCCCGAATCAGGGCCGTGTCGACACGATCTTGATGCGCTGCCAGTAGGCCCGGTCGATGGTGGTCATCACGCAGGGTCGCGTCAGCACCGTGGCCTTCTCCGCGCCCATCTCCGGCATGATCTGGCGCACAGGCCAGTACAGGACGCCCTGCGACAGCCGGATCACGCGAGACGGTGAATCCAGCCGAACGCCCGCGTAAGGCTTGGATTCCAGCGCATACACCAAGACCCGTTCCTTGGCCCAGCGCACCTTGCGGCCCAGTGCGGTGATCTCGTCCTGGTGCTCGATGGTGTCGTCCCACTCGCGCGGCGAATCGATGCTCAGCAAGCGCATGTTCTTGCCCGACAGCGGGCATTGCATGTGGCTGCGTGTCGAGATGACCCGCACCACGGTCGAGGCTGCGCGCTGCCTGGCCGCGCTGCCTTCGGGGATCGGATTGCGCGTGAGCTGCACCCCTTGCGCCAACACCTCTGGCACGCTCCCCACCACTGCCAGCAGGAGTGCCAGGCGGCTGCAGAACGGAGCCCACCTGGACGGGCTGGCGCGGTGCGGCGCAAAGGGGTAGGTCATGGGCTCCTGGCAGCGGGTGATGAGAGAGGGTGCCGCGAATATACCGAGATTCGATACGCGCTCCTCAGGGAGATCACGGAGTGCTAAGGAAGCCGTTCAGATCCCCCAAGGCGTGATCGCCAGGGACAAATCCAGGTCGGCCTGGTCCGCTGCCAGCGCCGCTGTCCGCTCCGCGCTGGCCGCGGCGCCGACAGACATCCTCGCGCCACAGGCTTCACCCGGCCCGCAGAGGACACCGTCGTTGTTCGGGTCGGCTCCGGCGCGGACAGTCACCCGCGCGCGTCGGTAGCCGGCGAACTGCCACTGGTAGCGGCCCTGCGATGCGTGGGCAATCACGGTGTGGAGCCATCTGCCGGTGTCGGGATCGCTCAGCGTGACGTAGACCGGCCCCCAGCCCGCGCCGCTGCTGGCGCTGCCGGCCGGGCGGTCGAGCGTGATGGGCACGGTCAGCTCGGCGCCGCTGCGCAGCGTCAGCGTGACCGTGAAGCGGTGCAGACCGTCCGCTGGGAGCAGGCGCCGATCGATTTCGACGATCTGGCGGCCCAGGCTGGTGCTGGCGTCGGCTGTGCCGGGGCGCAGCGTGATGGCCGGGCTGCTGCTGCGCACGGCGACCACTGCATCCGTGGCCGTGGAACGCTTGCCGGCCACCACAACGAGGTCGAGCGTGGCCGCGCTGCGCAGGATGCCGAGGTCCAGGCGAGCGGGAAAGATGCCCAGCGTGGTGGCACCGGATGTCACACCGCCCGTGACCGACTGCGGCGCCAGCACGGCCTCGACCGCCTTGCTGGCGTTGATCAGGCCCCAGCCGTGGGCGCTGTCCCGGCCGGTGGGGCCGAGGTCGTCGGTGAGCTGGCCGGTGGCGAGCAGCGTGTCCACAGCCTCCGGGGACAGCTCCGGGTCGAGGTACCGCATCAGGGCCAGCACACCGCTGACCTGCGGCGCGGCCATGGAGCTGCCTTGCTGCAGTCCGACGCCGGCCACGCGCTGGCCGTCGCCGGTGAAGTTGACGAGGGTGCTGAAGATGCCGTCGCCGAAGCCGCTGGCGATGCCCGCCGGGCCGAGATCCCCACCGGGGGCCGTGACGGCCAGCGTGGTGCCGGTGTTGGCGTAGCGCGAGAGCTGCCGATCCGAATTGACGGCACCCACGGCGATGACACCGGTGCAGTTGGCCGGCTGCTGGACGTCAGCGCCCTGGCCGCTGGCGTTGTCCGCCTTGCTGCCCGCCGCGGCCACGACCAGCGTGCCGGCCGCGCGCACCCGGTTGACCGTGTCCTGGAAGGCGACGCTGCAGGATCCCGGACTGCCCATGCTGAGGTTGATCACGTCAGCCCGGCGCGCTGGCAACACGCTGGCGCTGTTGTCCAGACCGGCCGCGTACAGCATGGCCTGCAGGATGTCGATCGTCTTCGCCGAGCCATTGCGGCCGAACACGTTCAGCGGCATCAGCCGCGCCATCGGCGCCACGCCGGCCACGCCGATGCCGTTGAACGTTGCCGCGGCGGCCGTGCCGGCGACGTGGGTGCCGTGCGAGGTCGCGTTGTCGCTGGCCAGGCGCTGGTCGTCGCCGTTGGCGAGGTTGAGGTCGCCGGGCACGCGGTCGGTGACGAAGGCGCGGCCGGGCGAGGTCAGTTGCGGCTGCAGGTCCGGGTGGTCGAGCATCACGCCGGTGTCGATCACCGCGATGATCGGCCGCTGCGACGGCTGCACGGGCAGCGCCTGGATGCGGTTGATGGCGTCGGGCAGCGCGATCAGCGCGTGGTGCCAGCGCTGCTCGCCGTAGTGCAGGTCGTCGGGCGGGAAGGTGCCGATGGTGGCCGAGGTCTCCAGGTGCCAGTTCGGCTCGACGTAGTCGTAGGCGCCGCTGGCCCGCAGCGTCTTGGCGTAGCGCAGCGTGTCCAGCTTGGCTTCGAGCGGTGCGGTGGGGTTGGCCGTGGTCTGCAGTGCGCGTGCCGCTGTCCGCGTGGTGACGCTGGCGGGCAGCGTGACGACGTGCGGCCAGCGGGGCGGGGCAGTCGCGCCCGACGACAACGAGGTGGCCAGACCGGTGCTCGTTGTGCGGCCCTGTGCGACCAGCTCGCCTGGGTCGAAGGTGGCACGGGTCGTGGTGGCGACGCAGCCGGTCGGGACCGTGGCGACCGGACCGGCGTGCAGCGTGTAGTTGGCGGCCTGCTTGAACGCCTCGATCTTCAGGTAGTAGCGCCCGGTCTGCGTGATGCGGACGCACTCGTAGTGGCCGTCCGTGCCGTCGGAGCTGCCGGTGAGGGCGCCGTCGGTCGAAATCACGTACAGGTCCAGGTCGGCGGTGGCTTCGGCCGTTCCGGGGGCAAAGGCCAACTCGACGACATCCCCCGCCTGCAGGTCCAGCGCGTAGGCGTCGGTGGTGTCGCCCCCGACCTGGTTGCTGCCGATGG
>JBEANV010000084.1:0-3047 GCA_041165285.1 Pseudomonadota bacterium
GCGGTGTGGATGGCGCCACTGAAGGCGACGCGGGCGGTTCGGCGGCTGGAACTCGGGTTCATGCGGCGCTCCCTTCGGCCACGACGGTGTGGTGCAGTCGGCCCAGCCCGTCGATTTCGACCACGGCGGTCTGCCCGATCCGGGCGAGCGGCGCGTCGGCGGCGACACCCAGCGTGAGCACGTCGCCGGGCTGCAGCGTCATGAACGCGGTGACATCGGCCAGCAGCGCCGCGACCGGGCGCAGGCGGTCACCGGTGGTGGTATGCCGCACGAGCGCGCCGTCGATCCAGACCCGCACGCCGAGGTCGTCCGGCGCGGCCACCTCGGCGGTCGGCACCACGGTGGCGCTGATCGGGCAGTAGCCATCCCGCGCCATGAAACGCACCGACGGGCGGTAGTGGTTCGGTCGTGGCAGGCTGACCTCGTTCACCAGCACGTACCCGGCGAGGAAGGACAGCGCCTCGTCCGCCGTGATGCGGCAGGCCGTGCGCCCGATCACGAGGCCGAGCGAGGCGCCGATCTCCACCGCGTCGAACCCGGGCGGCACCACCAGCGCGTCGCCGTCGGCCGCCAGCGTGTTGCGGGGCTTCACGCCGAGCACGGGGTGCTGCGGTGGTGCCTTGTACGGCGCGGCGTGGACCGCGTCACCGAGCGCGGCGAGCTGCGGCCGGTGGTTGAGCAGCGTGGTGTAGACCGTGCCGCTGAGCCTGGGAATCGAAGGAAGCATCGTGATTCACTAACACATTAGCGATTTACGCAGTGTGCGCAATCTAATTGCTACGATGTGAGCATGTCAAGCGATCTCCCTACCCCCGCCCACATTCGTCACCGCAATCTCCCGCTGTTGCTGCTGCAGGCCCGCGAGCGCGTGATTGCCCGCTTCCGGCCGATCCTCAACGAGCACGGGGTGACCGAGCAGCAGTGGCGCGTCATCCGCACGCTGCTGGAGCGCGGTCCGCTGGAACCACGCGAGCTGGTCGAGGTCTGTCAGATCTCCAGCCCGAGCCTGGCGGGTGTGCTGGCGCGCATGGACGAGGCGGGCTGGGTGCTGCGCAGCCGCGTCGATGGCGACCAGCGGCGGGTGCGCGTGGCGCTGACGGCGCAGAGCGTGGCGCTGGCCGAGGCGATGGCACCGCAGATCGAGGCGGCCTACGCGCAGATCGAGGCGCGGCTGGGCGAGGCGTTCACGCAGCGGTTCTATGCGGTGCTGGATGACCTGGTCGAGCGACTGGGCGAGTCGGAGGAGCCGCGGTCCGAAGCGGACTGAGGGTACTCCTATGGGGTGCCCCAGATAGATCGACAAGGGCCTTGTGCCTACGCTGTGGTCCATGCCTTCGCTTCCGGCCTGATGTCCAGGCCCGCGGCGGCCGGGAGACAGCGATGCGACTCAACGATCCTGTGGCCACTGCGCTGTGGTCGCGCCTGCAAGCCTTCGAACTTGATCCAGCCGGCCTGACGCGCACGATCAGTGCCCGCATCGCCGAGGAAAACGGCTGGACCGCCGAGCACACCCTGCGCGTCATCGAGGAGTACCGACGCTTCCTCCTGCTGACGCAGGTGGCGGGGCAGCCGGTGTCGCCATCGGTTGCAGTCGATGTGGTCTGGCACACGCACCTGCTCTACTCGCGGGACTACTGGGGCCGGCTGTGCGGTGAGGTGCTGCAGACGCCGCTGCACCACGAGCCGAACCCGGGTGGTGACCTGGAGAACGCTCGCCATCGGGACCAGTACCGCGACACGCTGGACGCTTACACGCGTGTTTTCGGTGACGCACCCCCCGCCGACCTGTGGCCGCGCACACCGAACGAGCCCTCGCCGGCGCTGGATACCTTGGGCGGCCACCGCGATGTGCTGACCCGCCTGCTCGCCGGGGGTTACCGTCCAAGTCTGCTGGCGTTCCTCTGCGGCGGAGACGAGCGGGTCACGGCCACAGCGCTGGCGGGACTGCACCAGCGGGAGCTGCTGAGTTTCGCGTCCGGCCGACCGGTGCTGGGTGAGCGGGTGCCGGATGAGACGCAAGGGCTCACCCCTGAGGAATGGGCTGTCTGGCGTGAACTGCGGCGGCTTGCCGATGCGGGCCGTTCGCTGGCGCTGCCTCTGCGGTTGACCTACCCCGATGTGGCCCGGGACGCCGTGAACGAGGGACTGTGGCCGACGCAGGAGGCCCATGCACGACATGCGGCGGAGCGCCGTTCAGCCGTGTGGTGCAGCTTTCCGCGCTGGGCGGCGCTGGTGGTGGCAGGGTTGCTGTTCCATCATGGACACGGGTTCTTGGGCACGGGCCTGCTGCTGTGGTGGCTCTTCGGGCTCTACCGCGCCTACGCTGGCACCGCCGCCCGACCCACCCCGCGGGGTCAGCGGCTGGTCGAGGAGTTCACCCGGCTGGTGCCCCGTGGCACGTCGGTGGCGCTGGGCAGCCCGCTGCTGGCCGCCGTGGTGGCGGCTGGAGTGATCGGGGCTTCGACGGCCGGGGATCTGGCTTCGCTCAAGTCGGCCATCGCGCCGCGCACGGGCGAAGGGGGCGGGTGTGGCGGCGGCGGTGGTTGCAGCGGTGGTGGCTGTGGCGGCGGCGGTTGCGGCGGGTGATGGGTGATGGGTGATGGGTGACCTACGCCATATGGCGTATTTCACGAACTGACCCCGGCCGGGACACTGCGGGCATCCGATCCACCCGATCAACAGCCCCCGGAGTCAACCCGTCATGAAGATCGTTTCTGCTTCCCGCCGTGCCTTTGCCCAGAAGCTCAGCGCCGTCGCCCTCGGCGTGGCCGTGACCACGCTGCCGCTGCTCGCCCACGCGGCCGACACCATCAAGGTTGGCGTGCTGCATTCGCTGTCCGGCACGATGGCCATCTCGGAAACAGTCCTCAAGGACGTGGCCCTGATGACCATCGACGAGATCAACGCCAAGGGTGGCGTGCTCGGCAAGAAGCTGGAGCCGGTGGTCGTCGATCCCGCCTCCAACTGGCCGCTGTTCGCCGAAAAGGCCAAGCAGCTCATCGACCAGGACAAGGTGGCCGTGACCTTCGGCTGCTGGACCTCGGTGT
>JBEANV010000085.1:0-4478 GCA_041165285.1 Pseudomonadota bacterium
CTGCAGCGGCATGAACACGCCGAACAGCATGAAGGAGAACAGCAGCTCGCTGCCCTTGAAGCGCCACTTCGTCAGCACGTAGCCGTTGAGCGCCCCGAGCGTGGTCGAGATGGCCACGGCCGGGATGATCATCGTCATCGAGTTCCAGAAGTAGGGCTGCAGGCCGCCGCACTCGATGCCGGTGCAGGCGGTGGACCAGGCCTTGCCCCAGGCGGTGAAGTCCAGCCCGGCCGGCAGCGACAGCAGGTTGCCGCCCCGGATCTCGCTCATGTCCTTCAGCGAGGTCGCCAGCATGACGTATAGCGGCAGCAGGAAGAAGACCGCGAACAGCCCCAGCAGGGACCACAGGATCAGTCGGTTGACGTGGTGTTTCATGGTGTTGCGTGCTCCCGACTCAACGGTCACGCGAGCGCAGCTCGCTGTAGAGATACGGCACGACGATCGCCGCCACCGTCGCCAGCATCACGGTCGCCGAAGCGGCGCCCAGGCCGATCTGGCCGCGGGTGAAGGCCATCGTGTACATGAAGGTCGCCGGCACGTCGGTCGCGAAGCCCGGGCCACCGGCGGTCAGCGCCATCACGAGGTCGAAGCTCTTGATGGCGATGTGCGCCAGCACCATCAGCGTGCTGAAGAACACCGGCCGCATGCTCGGGATCACGATGCGCCAGTAGATGCGCGGCAGCGAGGCGCCGTCGATCTGGGCGGCCTTGATGATGGAGTCGTCGATGCCGCGCAGGCCCGCCAGGAACAGCGCCATCACGAAGCCCGCGCTCTGCCACACGCCGGCGATGACGACGGTGTAGATCGCGTAATCGGGGTTCACCAGCCAGTCGAAGCTGAAGTTCGGAAAGCCCCAGCCGTGCATCAGGTGCTCGATGCCCAGGCCGGGATTCAGGATCCATTTCCACGCCGTGCCCGTGACGATGAAGCTCAGGGCCATCGGGTAGAGGTAGACGGTCCGCAGCACGCCTTCGGCGCGGATCTTCTGGTCCAGCAGGATCGCCAGCAGCAGGCCGACCGCCATCGACAGGCCGATGAACAGCGTCGAAAAGATGCCGAGGTTCTTGAGCGCGACCATCCAGCGCTCGGAGGCGAACAGCAGCGTGTACTGGTGCAGCCCGACAAATTCGTAGTTCGGCAGCAGTCGCGAAGCGGAGACCGACAGGTAGCCGTTCCAGGCGATCAGGCCGTAGATGAAGAGGAAGGAGAGGAGGAAACTGGGCGCCAGAACGATCCGGGGCAGCCAGTGGTCCAGACGCGCAGCGGCGCTAGGGGAGGCCATGTCGTGAGTCCCGCAGGTGAAAACGAAGCCACCGGCTGGTTGAGAGCCGGTGGCTGTGGGTGGGCAGCCGCGGAGCTGCCGGTGGACTTACTTGGTCTGTGCGGCCGTGGCGATCTTGGCCATGGCGTCAGCGGCGGTCATCTTGTCGCTGTTCCAGAACTGGCTGACCGCGTCCTGGATCGCGCCAGCGGCGGCCGACGGAACCGCCATGCCGTGGGCGACGGACGGCACCAGCGCGCCGGTCTTGGCGGTCTCGACGAAGTCCTTGGACGACAGCTTGGCGCAGTCGTCGAACTTGCTCAGGTCCATGTTCAGGCGAACCGGGATCGAGCCCTTGTTCAGGTTGAACACTTCCTGGAAGTCGGTGGACATGATCGCGGCGGCCAGGTCCTTCTGGGCCTTCACGTTGTTGTCGTTCTTCAGCTTGAACATCGCGAACGAGTCGACGTTGAAGGTGAAGGACTTGGCGGTGCCCGGAGCGGCGGCGCAGACGAAGTCCTTGCCTGGCACCTTGCCCGCGGCGACGAACTCGCCCTTGGCCCAGTCGCCCATCAGCTGCATGCCGGCTTCGCCCTTGATGACCATCGCGGTCGCCAGGTTCCAGTCACGGCCCGGGGCGTTCTTGTCGGTGTAGTCGTGCACCTTCTTGAACGTGGTCAGCACCTTTTCCATGGTCGCGCTCTTCAGCGTGGCCTGGTCGAGCTGCACGAAAGCCTTCTTGTAGAACTCGGCACCACCGACGCCGAGCGCAACGCTCTCGAACGTGGTGAAGTCCTGCCAGTTCTGGCCGCCGTGGGCGACGGGGATGATGCCCGCAGCCTTGAGCTTGTCCGCAGCGACGAAAAACTCGTCCCAGTTGGTCGGCACCTTGGCGCCGGCCTTCTTGAAGGCTTCCGGGTTGGCCCACAGCCAGTTCACGCGGTGAACGTTCACCGGAGCGGCGATGTAGTTGCCCTTGTACTTCATGACGTTGGCGACGACCGGGGGCAGCAGGCTGTCCCACTTCTCGGCCTTGGCCACGTCGTCGATGTTGGCGAGCACGCCTTCAGCGGCCCACTCCTGCAGGGACGGGCCCTTGATCTGGGCGGCGGCCGGGGCGTTGCCCGACACGACACGCGACTTCAGCACGGTCATGGCCGAATCACCACCGCCGCCTGCGACTGCGAAGTCCTTCCAGGTGTGGCCCTTGCCCTGCAGCGTGGCCTTCAGTGCGGACGCGGCCTTGGCCTCGCCACCCGAGGTCCACCAGTGCAGCACTTCGACTTCACCGGCCTGCGACAGGCCAGCCATGGTCAGGCCAGCAACGAGGGCCAGCAGGGTGCGGGCGGGACGGGTCATCTCCAACTTTTTCATATGCACTCCGGGATCAAAAAACGGTGGTGGGTGAGAACGAAACCGAATATTAATATTGCTTTAAAAAATTAACACTAGGTGAAACCCCGACAGTTCTTCGCGTGGCCGGATCAGGTGGCGGGCAACTGCACCACCACCCGCAGACCCCGCGGTTGGCGGGACTCCAGGCGGACACATCCGCGGTGACGCTCGACGATCTCCTTGACGATCGCCAGGCCGAGTCCGCAGCCCCTGCCCTCATTGGTGCCGCGGAAGAAGCGGTCGAATACCTGTTCGTGCAAGGCGGGCGGCAGACCCGGCCCGGTGTCATCGATTTCCACGGTCGCCATGGGTCGCTGCTCCGGCCCGGCCCGCACCTCGCGCACCCGCACCGTGATCTCGCTGCCCCGGCCGGCGTAGCGGATGGCGTTGTCGATCACATTAACGATGGCTTCACGGATTAACAACGCATTGCCTTCGATGGTCACCGCTGGCTCGGGGGCATCGTCGGGGTGGCCATCATCGTCCAGCCCGAGATCGATGCCTTCGTTCAGCGCACGGGGCACCATTTCCGCCGTGAGGTCTTGCACCAGGCGGCGCAGATCGAACCGGCTGCGCCCGAGCGTGGCGAGCGATTCCGGCTCGGCGCGGGCGAGTGTGAGCAACTGGGTGACGAGGTGGGCGCTGCGGGTGGCGCTTTCACGCACCATCTCCAGCCGGGCACGCAGCGCGGGGTCGGTGGCTTCCTTCAGGGCGAGTTCGGACTGGCTCTTCAGGCCGGCCAGCGGGGTGCGCAGCTGGTGGGCAGCGTCGCTGATGAAGCGCCGCTGTTCCACCACTGACGCGTGTACGGCCGCCAGCAGCGTGTTGACCGCTGCGGCGAGGTCGCGCACCTCTTCCGGCGCGGATTGCAGCTCGATGGGCGCGAGGTCGTTCGGTCCCCGGCCGCTGACCGCTTCGCGCAGCCTCGCCAGTGGAGCCAGTCCTGTGCGTATCCCCGCCCACACCAGTCCCGACATTGCCAGCACCAGCACCGACAAAGGCAGCAGCGTGTCGATGAGAATGTCGCGCGCCAGCGCCTCGCGGCTGATGCGGCTCTTGGCCACCTGCACCATCATGCGGCGCTGCAGGGCCGGATCGCCGTAGTCCAGCAGGATGGCGGCCACGCGGACCTGCACGGTGCCGTTCGCGGTCTCGACCTGGCCGTCATAGAAGGTCGGGTGGTCCGGGCGGAGTGCGTCCGCGTCGCGGGGGGGCGGCAGCTTGTGGTTGCCCAGGATGAACTCGCCGGGTGGGCTGCTGACCATGTAGTAGACACGGTCGTCCGGATCGGCCTCGATGATGTCCTTGGCTGCGCGCGGGAAGTCGACGAACAGACCGCTGTCGATCGGCTTGACCTGCCGGGCCAGCGCGCGCGACGACAGGTACAGCCCGTGGTCGTTGGCGCGGTCTGCGTAGCGCACGGCCACGTTGTAGGTCACGGCCGCAGCGGCCAGCCACAGCACGAGTTGCGGCAGCAGCAGCCACGCCAACAAGTGGCGGCGCAGCGAGCGGCTACCGGGCGACACCACCGGCAATCGGCTGAGCAGGGGTTGAAGGAGATTCAGCATGGCAGCGCAGTGTCGCCGCGATGCACGGGTACGGACAGGTCAGTCCTGGGTTTCGAGTAAGTAACCCAGCCCACGCACCGTCCGGATACCGACGCCGGAGCCTTCGAGCTTGCGGCGCAGGCGGTGGATGTAGACCTCCAGCGAGCTGGGGCCGCCGCTCTCGGAGACATCGGTGGACCACGCTTGCGCGATCTGCTCCTTGGTGATCACCTTGCGGCGTTGGCTCAGCAACAGATCCAGCAGCAGCCACTCCC